>JACMJP010000433.1 GCA_014380545.1 Chitinophagales bacterium
TTTATCAATTACAAGTATATCATTATCCTCAAACAATATTTTCAACATCTCACAAAAATAAATAAATGCTAACTGTAAACAACTTATAATATTTGCTATAGATCATTCATCGTAACTTTATCTGCCGTATATGCGTTTAACATGCTCCGCAATAACAATCTTATTTCTACTTACGCTGCAAATTTCTTTTGCACAACTTCCCTTTTCACCGCTTGATACAAATTTTATAACAAATACAATTATTGTCCCTCCATCTCCTCTGAAATATGATATTTTATTCACCGGCAATACGGATTACGTATTTATAAATGAAGGGACAGACAGCGCACTAGCAAAACAGAACATGGAATTTACAGCGGAGCAATCTTAAAACGTTACCAGCAAATGGGATGGATAGTGGAAGTTGACCCTTTCACTACAACTGCAATTAAAAAATATTACAGCATGGGTAATTTCAGTCATGAAGATATATTGTGTATGAGTGATGGAAAAACAGTTTATTTAACCGAAGATAATTCACCCTGCTGCCTATACAAATTTATTGCAGATGAAAAAAATAATTATACAACAGGGCAATTATATGCTTATAAACAAAATGCTAATGCAGCAGGCGGAAGCTGGTTAGCATTACCCATGCAGTTAGATTCATTATTAATTACGCATGATATTGCATTCAGATATGGAGCTACTACATTTTCAAGACTGGAAGGAATTTGTAAGAATGCAGATGAAACAAAAATTTATTTTTCTGAAACGGGAAATGATGCATGCAATTATATATATGCTTTATTTTATGGCGCAATGCCTGCCAAACAAATTCAATATCTTGATACAATTTATGGTTCCCCGGCTGACGGTATTTACAGCGATTATTACGGAAGGGTATGGGAGTTTGATATAAGTACAAAAGCCTGCAAGCCATTAATTGAAGGGGGAACTGCCGCTGATGGAAAAACAAATTTTTCGAATCCTGATAATCTTGCTTTTGTACAATACGGAACAAAAAGGGAGTTTTTATTTATGCAGGAGGACCTGAACGGAATTTCTTTCGGCAGGTTACCGCCACATATTATTTCAGGTGCGGATATAATTCCGGAAATATATTGCCTTGATCTTTCAAAAGAAGATGTAACAATTAATGATCTGCAAAGATTTGCCATAGGGCCTAAAGGCAGCGAAACATGCGGTATAACATTTAGCAATGATGGCAATACTGTATTTATGAATGTAATGCATCCGAATGTATATAATAGTTTTCCTTTTAATAATTCAGTTACACTTGCCGTAACAGGTTTGCGGGATTATTTATTAAGTGAAGTAACAAATATTTCTGATGTTCAGTCAACCACATTTTCGATTTATCCAAACCCGGCAACAAGAGAATTACATTTTAGTAAAATTGCTGATGTTGTGTTGTATGATGTAAACGGTAAATTAATGCTTATGAAAGAAAATGTAAGGTCAATTGATGTGAGTAGATTAGAAAAAGGAGTTTATTTTATTGATGCGGTGGAGTATGGGATTTATAAAATCATTTTTCAATAGAAATGTATAAAACGAGTTAAAAAACGCAATGTGTCATCCATTGCGTTTTTGTTTTATATAATTTATCATTTATTATGGAGCAGCAACTTAATTACTATAAGTTGTGATAGTATAGAAGTCTTTACCGGGATCTTATTCAGGGGGTCAGTATGAGATTTTAACTTTGTGAAATGAAAAACCCCGGCAGAAATACCGGGGCTAAAGTCAGAAAAAATAAAAGGGTCTATTTCTGTATCATTAATTTTCCTGTAAACATTTTTCCTGCATCATTATACATTGCATAAAAATATGTTCCTGCAGAAAA
>JACMJP010000434.1 GCA_014380545.1 Chitinophagales bacterium
AGAAAGTTTTTGGGAATGTGATAGTTTGCAATTTGATCTGATTGATTATTGCTGGGGTGAAATAAATGAAGGTGCCAGCTGCACGGGTGCTGATCTCGGTATTGCCTGTAAAGGAAATGTAGATGAAATTATAGATTTAACAAATGCAAGGATGCATGTTGGTTCAACAGTCTTAGCATTTGATAAAGACGGGGATAACGATAAAGACCTTGTATTAGGTGATGTTACCTGCAGCAATCTTGTGTATTATAAAAATGGCGGTGATGTTGCTTATGCAGAAATGGTTTCCAAGGATACGTCATTTCCGTCTAATACTGTGAGTGTAAAATTCCGGGAATATTTAGCTTCTTTTTTATTGGATATTACAGGTGATGATAACAAAGATTTAATTGTTTCAACCAATGATGATAATTTCGGATTAAATGCGGATAATATCTGGTATTATAAAAACTTAAACACAAACGACACATTTGATTTTGATTATGTACAAAATAATTTTCTTATTGAAGGTACAATTGATGTCGGTGCAAAATCAAAACCCGTATTTGCAGATTATAATATGGATGGTTTAATGGACCTTATCATTGGCTCGGACTATTTTTACGGCGAATCGGAAATAAAAAAATACAGCCTTTGGTTGTATGAAAATATCGGAACTTTAACTGATCCTGAATTTACACTCATTATAAAAGATCTTGCAGAACTTTCAACATATAATATTCCAAATTTATTTCCTGCAATGGCCGACATTGATAATGATGGAGATAATGATCTGTTCGCAGGAGCCTCAGACGGAACAATTTTATTTTGTGAAAATGTAAGTGGTGTTTTTGCTGCCCCTGAATTTTCTTATCATGCAATTGATATCGGATCAAATTCAGCACCGGTTTTTTTTGATGCAAATGCAGATGGTTTACTTGACCTGATTATCGGGGGGTATTTTGGAAATATATTTTTCTACAAAAATACAGGCAGCATAACAGAGCCTTCATTTATTCTTGAAAATGAAATATGGGGTGGAGTTGATGTGCGGGAAATTGGGTATGTTACAGGTTACTCAACACCGTGCATGTACAAAAATGAACAGGACTCCCTTATTCTTTTGGTCGGCTCTGAGTTTGGTAAAATTCATAAATATGATGAAATAGAAGACGCTCTTGCGGGCGAATTTCATGAGAGAGACAGCACATTCTTAGATTGGATACCGGGTTTTCATTCTACGGTTTCAACCGCAGACATAAATGCAGATGGTTTTTATGATTTTGTTGTTGGAAATATGAGAGGAGGAATACAATTTTTTATGTATGATAATGACGTAGCTATTGAAAATGAAATTAAAAATACAATTACAGTTTATCCTAATCCTGTTAGTGATAAATTGTATATAAAATATTTACAGGATAATATTCCTGAACAAATTACTGTAATGAATATTTTAAGCCAGCATATAAATAACCTTCCTGTTCAACAAGACAGCTTTGATGTATCCTTTCTTTCTTCAGGCATATATTTTCTGGAAATCATTTTTGAAGATAATAAAAGAACAGTTACTTCATTTATTATACAATGATATTTATTGCAGTTGTTTTATTACTTTTTTTGCCCTACTTTTAAATCCGGCCTTTGCATAAGGTAATTGTTCTTCAATCAATAGGAGCAATTCATTTTTAAGATCAGGTTCTTTTTGTGCAAGATTGGAAAGCACACTCATTGAAAAACATTTTACTGCTATTGGTTCATCAATACTTGCAAGCAGATCAAAACAAATAGTGGCAGTTAGCCCCTGTAAATTTTTGGGGATATCAATAAATTGCAATATCCGAACAACATTTCTTTTTACAGCATCATGTATACCCGGTTCCTTTGTTTTCAACAGCATTTTTCTTAGATACGGTTTTATTAATGCTGTGTTTTTATCTGCACAAATTGAAATTGCGTATGCACTCCTCTGTGTCACACGGTATTCATTGGTGAGGAACAATTGCATAAGTAAATGAAACTTTTTTTTATCATTGCTGACCCACTTTACAATCTTTAATGCCTGTTTTTTAGAATGTTCTTTTAAAATTTCTTCTATTAGATTCATTGTTTAGTATTCAAATAATATAAAGTCAATATTAGTGAAAGAGGATTCCAGGGCAAAAAAAATAAGTCATATTTTTGACATGTTAAAAAAGGGTTTTATATTTTTCGTGGAAAGCGTTAATTTAGCAGCATAGAAAAATACTTATGAAAAAAATAGTTACTTCTTTTTTTATCATATTCGGCGTGTGTGCAGTTTCTTTTGCCCAAAACTCCACTGCCACAGCATCAATCAGCGAGAATTTTCAAATTGTGCTGCCTGCGGATAAACCTTTATCAGAAACTTACTTGATAGATATCTCAGGTATCAGCTTTAAAAATGAAGAAGATTGCGTAATCTTCTTTGATAAAATGCATGAGATTGTAGTGAACTATGATGTATTATACCAAAACAAACAGGTGCTGCTAAAACTAAGTTATGACAAGCGTAATGAAGGCTGGCAGCTTGAAGACTGGAATAAATACTTCGCAGGAAGAGCAAAGAAAATGCAGGCAGTTTATGCTTCAATAAATCAATAATGTGTTAAATATCCCAAACGTATAGCTGGTTTCTCATCTTATCAAGCATCTGCATTTCAATCTTTTCATTTATCATCAGTACAGATGAATCATCCTCAAGCAAGACATCAACATCATCCCGTTTTTCTGCTATGGATATTTCAATCAATTTACCTTTTAATTCTACTGGGATGCTGAGAAGCATGGTCTCTTCATCCGGTTTAATAAAACGAAGTTGGCGGTACATAAATATGGTGTTTTGTTTCTGAACAGGTTTCAGCATGTGAATATATGGCAAGACTTTTCAAATTGCAAAATTATTTTTTTTGCAAAGTCGTTTTATGCTTCTAATCTTGTACTGTTAAGTAGTTACAATGGCTCTGGTCTTACACGAAAAATTATTGACACACAGTGAGTTCGCAGTTTGGAGGATTGAGGAGGATGATAGCTTTTATCTCAAAAAATTAATACTAAGTTATTCTGAACGGGAATTTATTAATGCTATAAAGCACCCGGCACAAAAAACCCGTTGGCTTGCAAGCAGGTATCTTCTGAAATACTTGATGCAGACTGATGTTTTTGTAGAATTACTTGCAGATGACCAGGGGAAACCATTTATAAGAAATTTCGACCTGCATATCAGTATTTCTCACAGCAATAATTATGTTGCAGTATTCATTTCAAATACACATACGGTGGGGATTGACGTTGAAGAATCATCAAGAAATATTATGGCTCTTAAAAATAAATTTCTTTCGCAAACAGAGCTGCAGCAACTATCAGAATCCGTTTTGCAAAAACAATTGATTGTTTATTGGGCTGCAAAAGAAGTTATTTATAAAATATACGGGAAAAGAAAACTGGAATTTAAAGATGACATGTATATAAAACCATTTAGCCTGCATGGAAAGGGAACTATTGATGGAGTCCTAATGAAACATGGCGCAGTACTGAGTTATAATTTGAATTATTATCAAAATGATGATTTCACATTAGTTACCGGAACAGACAGCGGAATAGAAAAACTTACCTGATGTTCATTTCCTATACTTTGAAAATCAATTATTTTATATTTTTACTGCAACAACCTAAATTACTCAATATATGAAGACCCTACTCAAGATCCTGAAATGGACGGGCATCATAGTGCTTGTCCTTATTATTGGCCTACTAATTTATGTTTTAACAAGCTGGAACAAAACCTTCGATGCGCCTTACCCGGATATTAAAGCCTCCGCCGACAGTACCATAATTGCGAGAGGTGAGTATTTAGTATTCGGACCCTCTCATTGTGCAGAATGTCATACTGATATGGAAGGATATAAAAGAGCAGTATTAGGTGAAAGGGTTCCGTTAAGTGGCGGGTATGCATTCAAGCTACCATTCGGCACCGTATATTCAAAAAATATTACAAATGATAAGGAAACGGGAATAGGTGGATATACCGATGCGGAAATTGCAAGAAGTATCCGTGAACTTGTGAAACCAGATGGACACACTATGATGCCATTTATGAATTATCAGAATATGAGTGAAGAAGATTTGACAGCAATTATCTCTTACTTAAGAACGACAGAACCTGTTAAAAAAGTGGTTCAGGAGAATACATGGAATTTAATGGGCAAAGCTGTTTTAACTTTTTTTATAAAACCTAAAGGCC
>JACMJP010000435.1 GCA_014380545.1 Chitinophagales bacterium
TTAAGGTTCTTCCTCCAAAGCCTAAAACTTTTCCGCTGATGCTGTGAATGGTAAATAAACCCCTGCCCCTGAAAAAATCCTGTTTGTATTGGGAGGTTAATCCGAGCTTTTGCAATAATTCAAGTTGATACCCATTTTTAATTGCTTCCTCAGTAAATGTATTTCCATCAGAAGGGCAAAAACCTAATTTGAATTTTTGAATTGTTTCGTCAGTTAATCCTCTTTCTTTAAAATAACTCAGACCGATATTTTTTCCTTCATCACTTTCCAATAAATATTTTGTGAAATAAGATTGCGCATATTGATTTACGATATATAAACTTTCTTTTACACTTTCTGCTTCCCGCTCTGCATTTGTTTCCACTTTTTCTTCAACCGCAATATTATACTTAGTGGCAAGAAATTTTAAAGCCTCCCTGTAAGTGAAATGTTCATGTTCCATTACGAAGCTTATACTATCTCCCGATTTTCCGCAACCGAAACATTTATAAATTCCTTTTGTTGCAGAAACCGTAAATGAAGGTGTTTTCTCATTATGAAACGGGCAAAGCCCGATATAATTAACGCCTCTCTTTTTCAACTGCACAAATTCACCTACAACTTCCTCCACACGGGCAGCATCACGAATCTTTGCTATTGTATCTTTTGTGATCATCTGCCGTAAAAATAATCAGGTTTTACGGTATTGCAGTTTCTTTAATTCATATAATGTAATTTCAGGCATCTAAATATTTTCCAAAGAATGAAATTTTACCTCTATACATTTATTTTCTTTATTAATTCCTACTGTACTCTTCATTCACAAAACTTCCCTATTATAATTTCCTCTCCCAAAGATGAGCTTGCTGTTTCTTTGGTTTCGTTTGATAATGAAAAATTTTATACAATGATTTCAAATGGAAACCCTGCATTAAATGACACCATGACCATTTTTTCAATGGATATTCTCGGTATTGATACAAACTTTACTTATTTCATTAATTCAACTAATTGTGATAACCTTTTCAGACCGGACAATTTTTATTTACACGGGCAATAAGTGTTTGCCTTTCATATTCAAACAAAAAGTTGTATGCAATTTCGTTTTTTTGTTTATATGCAATTTCCAATTGTTGCTGAAACATATCCAAATGCTTAGATAATTTTTTATCATCCATTTGTTCCATTTGCTGAATAAATTTTTCAGCATTGGAGGTTGAGGAAAGAAGAAAGAAAAAATGTCTTAATTCTTATCTGACAATATAAATATCGGTAGAAAATAAATATGATTGAAATCCTATTATAACAATTTGATGTATCACACCGAAAGTTTATATCTTTACAGCCGATTATTTGTTCGTAAAACTTTATTTGCTGCAGCTTATAATATGATTGTGGCAGCAAACATAAAAACAAAAAAATGAAAAAAATCAGATCAATTGCCATTGCATCCATCATTATGATTGCAGGCGCAGCAAGTGCTTCTGCACAAACACAATCCAATCCACCAGCCACCCCTCATGGAGGTATGCTACAAGCCGCAGGCGACTACCAAATTGAAATGGTAACCGGCGAAACCGACTTTACTTTTTATTTGATGGATGGTAAACAAAAAACACTTTCAAACAAAGAAATTTCGGGTACGGTAATTTTTGAAATGCTCAACAAAACCAAAACGTCTTTTCCTCTAACTGCTGCAGGTAATAATGCTTTTGTAGTAAGTATGCCTACAGAAAGTGTATATGCATATTGCACCGTTTCGCTGATCGTAAATGAAAAGCCTGTAACCGCAAGTTTTAAGAATGCTAAACTTTCGCAGAAAGATATTGACCACGGACATCAGCATTAATTTGTTTCAGCAGAGTTTTTTCCAAATAAAATATTAATACAAAAAACCCCTTCGGCTTTTAATGCAGATTTCAATTGCATTATTCTATTTATAGAATTGTGAATCCGATTTAGACAGTGGTGAGGGACCAGGGAAAGAAGAAAGACTTAATACAACCATTTTCGTCATTTTCTTATCTTTGTTTTACCACACAATTAATTACTCTCCATAATTATACTAATTTACTTTCAAACAATTAAATACCGTTTTTATGAATTTAATAACATCTTTTATTTTGTATGTAATGCTGGCGCCTGTGGCAACCGGTGGCTATGAAATTGGCGATACTGTAAGTGATTTTAAACTTATGAATGTTAATGATAAGATGGTCTCTATGTCTGATTACACTGATACAGAGGGACTCATAATTGTTTTCACATCCAACTATTGCAAGTGCTCAAGAGCCTGGGAAGGCCGTATTATGGAGTTGGACAAAAAATTTCGTCCACTTGGTTACCCTGTTATAGCTATTAATCCTAATAGCCCTGAAATAGTTAGTGCGGACTCTTTTGAAAAAATGCAGATAAGAGCAAAAGAAATGAATTATACTTTTGCTTATCTGAGTAATGAAACTGGTGATGTAGCAAAAACATTTGGGGCCACTAAAACTCCAACTGCATTTGTTTTACATAAGGTAAATAATGAATATAAACTTGCATACAAGGGAGCTATTGACGACAACATGGATGAGCCTGATTCCGTACAATACAAATATGTGGAAATGGCAGTGGAAGCCTTAAAAAAAGGGGAACTTCCAAATCCGAATTCTGTAAAAGGAATGGGTTGTTCAATTGTGTTTCCGTATAAGGGAAAAGTTGATTAAAGCTGTTAAAGACAGCTATATAAATATATGTATATCTTTACACCCTTGAAAAAGCTTTTCACTATCATATCATCATTTTACATTATTGCACTCTCCGCAATGCCATGCACTGATATGCATGCAGAAAACCATGAAGTAAATATTACTGTCGAGCAATCCCAAAATCATCATGAAGAACATAATGATGTATGTCCACCCTTTTGTCATTGTAGTTGCTGCAGTGTGAATGCAGAAAATAATTTCAGTACTATTTTATCAAATATTCTTTCCGAATCAAACCAGGAATTTAATTTCCCGAAGGATGTCCGTTTCGATGATATCCTGCTTGCTATCTGGCAACCGCCAAAATTGAGTTAATGAATTATTTTTTTCTGATGATAAATTTTCCATCAGCAATAATTGATTTGTAAGTGATTCAACTTATATATCAATTAGCAAATTCATTATTCATTTCTCATTATTCATTTATATGATCAATAAAATCATTCAGTTTTCTATCAATAATAAATTGGCGGTCGGCATATTCACCCTTATTTTGATTGTTTGGGGTAGTTATGCGCTTATCCATTTACCGATTGATGCTGTGCCTGATATTACAAATAACCAGGTGCAGATAATTACTACAACACCCACACTTGCCACACAGGAAGTGGAACAATTTGTTACAGCACCCATTGAACGCAGCATGGGAAATATTCCTGACATCACCGAAATAAGAAGTGTGAGCCGTTTCGGTTTAAGTGTGGTAACAATTGTTTTTGAAGAAAAGGTAGATATTTATTTTGCCCGTCAGCTTATTAATGAAAGATTAAAAGAAGCAGAAGAACAAATTCCTGCTGGGGTTGGCACACCGGAATTAGCACCTGTGAGCACAGGGCTTGGCGAAGTGTACCAATATGTATTGCATGTGGATTCAGGATATGAGGGAAAATATAATGCAATGCAATTGCGGGAAATGCAGGACTGGATCGTGAGCAGACAATTGATCGGCACACCGGGAGTTGCAGAAATAAATTCTTTCGGCGGATATTTAAAACAATATGAGGTAGCTGTTGATCCGGTGAAATTAAAATCCATGAATATCACCATTCCCGAATTATTTGAAGCACTGGAAAAAAATAATGAAAATACCGGGGGTGCTTATATTGAAAAAAAACCAAACGCATATTATATCCGTGGAATCGGTTTAGTGCAAACAATGAACGATATCGAAAACATTGTTATAAAATCAAGTGAAAATAATATTCCTGTTTTAATAAAAGATGTTGCAAAAGTACAGTTCGGTTCTGCTCCCCGTTATGGTGCGCAAACAAGAAACGGTGAAGGTGAGGTAGTGGGTGGCATTGCTATGATGCTGAAAGGAGAAAACAGTGCGGAAGTTGTAAATAATATTAAAGAAAGAATTTCTACCATTCAACAATCATTACCGGAAGGAGTAATTATTGAACCCTATCTTGACAGAACTACTTTGGTGAACCGTGCCATTAAAACTGTAGAAACAAATTTATTAGAAGGCGCATTGATCGTAATTTTTATTCTTGTTTTATTTCTCGGCAATTTGAGGGCAGGATTAATTGTAGCATCTGTAATTCCATTAGCAATGTTATTTGCAGTTGGGTTAATGCAGGTATTTGGTGTAAGCGGAAATTTAATGAGTTTGGGAGCAATTGATTTCGGATTGATCGTGGATGGTGCTGTAATTATTGTTGAAAGTGTTTTGCATCGCATCACTCAAAGTAAAAATCGTTATGCAGGAATAAACAAATTAGATCAGAAACAAATGGATGCAGAAGTTTATTCTTCCGCAAGCCGCATGATGAATTCTGCTACATTCGGACAGATCATTATTCTTATTGTATATATTCCAATTTTATCACTGCGGGGTATTGAAGGAAAAATGTTCGGACCTATGGCACAAACAGTCGGCTTTGCAATTATAGGTGCTTTATTATTATGTCTCACTTACATTCCGGCAATGAGCGCATTATTTCTTTCTAAAAAAACAGAACACAAAAGAAATTTCTCTGACAGGATGATGGATTTTTTCCAGCGCATTTATGAACCTGTAATCGAATTTGCAATAAGAACAAAAATTGCAGTTGTTGCAATTGCAGCAGTTTTATTTACCGGCGCACTTATTTTATTTAATACACTTGGTGGTGAATTTATTCCAACATTACAGGAAGGTGATTTTGCATTTCATTCCATTCTTGCGCAGGGAAGTTCTTTAAGTATGAGTATTGAAAATAATGCAATGGTAGAAAAGACAATTATGCAATTTCCTGAAGTAAAAGAAGTAATTGCAAAAACAGGAAGTGCTGAAGTTCCTACCGATCCAATGCCTCCTGAAGCAACAGACATGATCATTGTTTTAAAAGATAAAAGCGAATGGAAAACAACAGATGATTACTGGGAATTAGCAGATACAATTTATAAAGCATTGCAGGAAATTCCCGGAGTATTTTTTGAAATTAATCAACCTATTCAAATGCGCTTTAATGAATTGATGACTGGTGTGCGCCAGGATATTGCAGTGAAGTTGTTTGGTGAAAATTTAGATACACTTATTTATTATGGTGATCAAATAGCATCATCCATCAGTGAAGTGGATGGAGCAGGTGAACCACAGGTTGAAAAAACTTCCGGGCTTCCACAAATAAATATTACATATAACCGTGACCGTATGGCGCAATATGGATTAAATGTGAGTGATGTAAACAGAATAATTAAAACAGGATTTGCCGGAGAATCTGCGGGAATTATTTTTGAAAATGAAAGAAGGTTTGATCTTGTTGTGCGATTAGATACAATGTTCAGAAGCGATATAACGGATGTAGAAAATTTATTTATTCCATTAAATAGTGGCGGGCAAATTCCATTAAAACAGGTTGCTGAAATTAAATTCGAAAATGGCCCTGCACAAATAAGCCGTGAAGATGGAAAAAGAAGAATTGTTGTAGGCTTAAATGTAAATGACAGGGATGTGCAGAGTGTGGTGGAAGACATGCAGAAAAAAATTCAGGAAGAAGTAAAATTACCTGCAGGATATTATGTAACCTATGGGGGACAATTTGAAAATTTAAAAGAAGCATCTGCAAGATTGCAAATTGCAGTACCTGTTGCTTTATTATTAATATTTATTATTCTCTATTTTACATTTAATTCCATTAAGCAGGGGTTATTAATTTTTTCTGCCATTCCATTATCTGCAATTGGCGGTGTAGTTGCTTTATGGCTGCGGGATATGCCGTTCAGTATCTCTGCGGGTGTGGGATTTATTGCTTTGTTTGGTGTTGCTGTTTTAAATGGAATTGTTTTGATCAGCACATTTAATCAATTAGCAAAAGAAGGTGTGCATGATGTAATTGAAAGGGTACGTAAAGGAACAAAACTTCGGTTGCGTCCGGTATTAATGACTGCAAGTGTTGCCTCACTGGGATTTTTACCAATGGCTTTATCAAACAGCGCAGGAGCTGAAGTGCAAAGACCACTTGCAACAGTTGTCATCGGTGGATTAATTTCAGCAACAGCGCTTACATTAATTGTGTTACCTGCCTTGTATATTTTATTTTCAGGAAAAAAGAAGGGCAGAAAAATAAACACATCTTTAGGTTCAACATTATTATTATTCATAGGAATAATCATATGTAATAATACTCAATCGCAAACTGTACAAACAATTTCTTTAGACTCTGCCATTCAAATGGCGTTGCGCAATAATCCGCAAGCACAATCAGCGCAGTTGGAAATTCAGAAAAACAAACAATTACAAAAAACAAGTTTTGATCTGCCAAAAACAGAATTGTTTTTTGAGAACGAAGATATTCTTGATGATACAGATGATGGTATTTTAAAGATCGGCATCGGGCAGGGTATTGCATTTCCGACAACCTATTTTGCAAAAGGGAATATTAATAAGCAACATACTTTAATGAGTGAAACCAATTTTGCGGTAACACAAAAAGAATTAATAAAAAATGTAACGCTTGCTTATTATCAATTGTATTTTGTTTTGGAAATGCAGGAATTACTGAAAAGAAAAGATTCAGTATTTGCAGATTATGCTGAATATGCAAAACTGCGCTATGAAACAGGAGAAACAAATTATCTTGAACAGGTTTCGGCGCAGGCGAAATACAAAGAAATTCAACTGGAAGTGCAGCAAGGCATCTCAGATATAACAACGTATCAATTACAATTAATGCAGTTGCTCAATACAACACAATTCATAACAGTTGATAAACAATCTGTAAATAAATTAACTGAGCCTGCCGGCAGTCTCTCGTCACATCCATATCTGAATTATTATGCACAGCAAATTGATCTGGCTGCTTATCATAAAAAATTAGCTGTTGGTGAAATGTTTCCTGATTTTAATGTGCGCTATTTTAATCAGAATTGGCTTGGTATTGATCCGGGTTATAAAGGGTACAGCATCGGTATTGGAATACCTATAGCATTCTGGAGTTATACTGCAAAAATAAAAGCTGCGGAAACGGGAAAACAAATTGCGGAAAAAAATTATGAGGGTAGACAACTGGAATTTAATTCAACATACACTCTATTGCTGCAGGAATCAGAGAAAAATAAAGCAGTACTGTCATTTTATGAAACAACAGGATTAAACGAAGCCGAAGAAATATTAAAGACCGCATCAGAAATATATAAAGCAGGTGAGGCAGGGTATTTTGAACTGATGCATGCCACAGAACAATATTTTTCTATTTATACAAATTATCTGCAAAGTGTATATCAATACAATCAAACAATTATTAACATTAATTACTTCATCAATCAATAAACTTATTGTTATGAAAAATAATATTTTAATATACGGAATCATTGTTAGCATGTTTTTAACAGCATGCGGCAAAATGAAACAAACAGGAGAGGAGCATGGGCATGAAGAAGAACACAGCGACGAACATGGCGGACATGAGGGTTTACTTGCTATACTTACACCTGCGCAATATAAAAAACTGAATATTCAATTAGGCGATATTGAGCAACGTAATTTAACAGGCACAATAAAAACAACAGGATTTTTAAAAGTGCCGCCACAAAATAAAGCAGATATTACTTCACTGATAGGGGGAACCGTGCAAAATATTCTTGTACAGGAAGGAGATTATGTACGCAAAGGCGAAACACTTATTACCATCGTAAATCCTGAATTTATAAAAATGCAGGAATCATATATTACAGCACAAAGTGAATTACTGTATGCTGAATCAGATCTAAACAGGCAAAAACAATTGAGTGAAAATAATGTATCTGCAAAAA
>JACMJP010000436.1 GCA_014380545.1 Chitinophagales bacterium
CTTCCCAGTCGAAATATTTTTTCGGAAATGCCCGCACTTTAATTGGCAATGTAGTAACGGAGAAAGAAAAATATCTCGCATGCGCTGCAATAGCATTGCAATCAAATATTTCTTTTCCTACAAAAAATTCATCCTGCTGCAGCGTATCAATAAATTTTACAACATAATAACTACCATGTGGTTTTATTACTTTAAATTTTTTGTATGGGGGAATTTGCGCTGTATCATCAGAAGTGACATAACCCTCTTCTGTTTTTTCAAATGCATAATTGATTACAAAATAATAAAGTTTATCATAATCAATTTCTACAGATGGACATTGAAAGTGTACATCCTGTGAAAAACAAATGTATTGTATACAAAATATATTTGCATACAAAAGTGTGATGATCTTATAGTTCATGCGGAGGGTTTATAGGTTGCAGTTATCCCGATAGATTTCTATCGGGACAGAAAAATAATTACATCAAATTGCAGTAAAAAATAAGTGTAGAAATAAAAACCCCTGCCCGAAAAAAGCAGGGGTTAATTCCCTACTTATGCATGGTCTCCTCATATAACCATACAAAGCTATTTTAAAAGCACATGATTGAACCTTTTAATATTGAATTATGAGAAACTTACAGGGAACAGAAAATTATGATCTTGAATAACCATTATCAAAACCGCACAGCTAACGCAAAAATATTTTGTGTTATTGTATGAGGAAAAAATAAATTTCCGGGGCGGTTTCATTTAAATAAGATACTGAAATAAATATTGACGTACATTTGCTTTAGCCTTATATCCTGATAAGATTATAAGCAAGCAAAAAAATATATGAAATACATATTTACTTCAATCTTCATTTTTTCATTTTATACAATAGTTGCACAAACATTTTATGGAACAGGAGAAGCTATTCCGGATGATGGAACTTCTATGATGTATCCAATTGAAGTAATAGGATTAGCGGATGAAATTGATTCAATAACTTTTGGTTTGGAGATGGTGTGCATCAATCTGACACATACATGGAATAGTGATCTGGATATTCGTCTTGTTGCGCCTGATGGAACAATAGTTTTATTATCTGCAAATAACGGATGGGATCTTGATAATTATACAAACACTTGTTTTATAGATACGGCATCATTAAATATTACAGAGGGGTATCCACCATACACAGGTTATTTTCGCCCGCAGGGGCAAATGGGGTTGGTAAATAATTATCAGGATCCGAATGGCGAATGGAATTTATTAATATATGACACCTATCCGTTTGCAGATGCAGGAGAATTATTAGATTGGAATATTACTTTCGGCGATGAGCCTGCAAGCGCTTTCACATTGAAAGAATCTAATTTACCAATTGTAATTATTAATACAAGTTCTCAACTTATATTAAATGACCCGAGAATTGTTGCTGATATGGGAATAATTGATAATGGGGCAGGAGAAATAAATTATGTTACAGATATATTAAATAATTATGATGGAAAAATTGCTATTGAATTAAGAGGAGCAAGTTCATTAGGCTTCCCGCAAAAATCTTATGCATTTGAGACACAAAATGAATTGGGTGAAAATAATAATGTCTCCTTATTGGGAATGCCGGAAGAAAATGACTGGATATTATATGCGCCGTATGATGATAAAAGCTTTATGCGCAATTCACTTACCTATGAATTATCAAATCAGATGGGCAGGTATGCAAGCCGCTGTAAATTCTGTGAAGTTGTTATTAACGGTGAATATCTCGGGGTATATGTATTAATGGAAAAAATAAAAAGAGATAACAACAGGGTTGATATTGCTGAATTGGATATTGATGATATTGCAGGCGATTCTTTAACAGGTGGCTATATTGTAAAAATTGATTGGATTGGAAGTGATGGATGGTATAGTAATTATCTGCCTGATCAGACAGCACCATGGAATAATTTTATTTATTATCAATATGTTTATCCGGAGGATGCTATAATTAAACCGCAGCAGAAAAATTATATTCAGGATTATATTGACAGCTTTGAAACTGCATTAGATGGTGATGACTACATGGACACATTACTTGGCTGGCGAAATTATGCAAGTGAAAGTTCTTTTATTGATTATCTTATTTTAAATGAAATAAGTAAAAATGTGGATGGTTATCGCCTGAGCACTTTCTTATATAAAGACAAAAATGAAAAATTGCGCATAGGCCCGGTGTGGGACTATAATCTTGCATGGCATAATGCAGATTATTGCGGTAATGAAATAGTAGGAGAGTGGGCTTACGCCATTACTGATTATTGCGCAACTGATCTTCCATTTTGGTGGAGAAAACTTGTAACAGATACATTGTATAATAATAATTTGCGCTGTCGCTGGGAAGAGCTTCGGGAAAGTACATTGAGTGAAGAAAATATTTTTCATTATATAGATTCA
>JACMJP010000437.1 GCA_014380545.1 Chitinophagales bacterium
CATGCAGGAATTTTTGATTTTATTATCTTTTCAAGAATAGGATTATTTTCCGTTTTCTCTCCCGGGTTTACCATATAGAAAATAATATCAGCATCATGCAAGGCAACTTCTATTTGAGTATTCATCCATTCATGTAACTTATACATCGGGTCTTTCACAATACCAGGCGTATCGGAATAAATGATTTGATACTCATCAGTAGTCACAATTCCTAAAAGTCTTCTTCTTGTAGTTTGCGCTTTCGGCGTAATGGAGGCTAATTTTTCTCCAACTAAAATATTGAGCAAAGTAGATTTTCCGGCATTTGGTTTCCCGATGATATTTACAAATCCTGATTTAAAATTTTCCATTAAAAGCAAAGTTGAAAAAAAATATGCAGAGCAATTTAAAAAATGAATATTTAATCAGTGCTTGGCATCACCAATATAAACCTCTATATTTGCACCCCTATACCGCGGGGTGGAGCAGTTGGTAGCTCGTCGGGCTCATAACCCGAAGGCCGCAGGTTCAAGTCCTGCCCCCGCTACATAAGGGCTGATAATTTATCGGCCTTTTTTTATTTTAGCATTTATATGGGTTTTACAGTTGCAATAATAGGCAGGCCAAATGTTGGAAAATCAACTTTATTTAACAGGTTGATTGGGGAGCGCCATGCTATAGTGGATAATTTTAGCGGTGTAACAAGAGACCGTCAATATGGAGTTTCTGAATGGAACGGAAAAACATTTGACGTAATAGACACGGGCGGATTTGTGCAAAACAGCGAGGATGTTTTTGAAAAGGAGATTCGCAAGCAGGTTAAAATTGCAATTGAAGAAGCATCCTTATTAATGATGATGGTGGATGTTACAACAGGTTTAACTGATTTTGATGAAGACCTCATTAATATGCTGAGAAAAATTCAGAAAAAGGTTTTTATTGTAGTAAACAAAGTTGACAATAGTACAAGACAACTGGAAGCCACTCAATTTTATAGCACCGGGTTTGAAAATATATTTTTTATTTCTTCCGTTACCGGCAGCGGAACAGGTGAATTATTAGATGCGGTTGCAGAATATATTCCGGAAGAAAATAAATCAGAAATTGAAGAACAGGAAGCCTTACCAAAATTTGCAATTGTTGGTCAGCCGAATGTTGGGAAATCAACTTTATTAAATGCATTAATTGGTGAAGAAAGAAATATTGTTACAGATATTGCCGGAACAACAAGGGATGCAATTAATACCCGGTACAAACTATTTAATAAAGATTTTATTTTAATTGATACTGCAGGTATCAGGAAAAAAGCTTCTGTGCATGAAGACCTGGAATTTTATACAGTTATAAGAGCCATAAAGGCAATTGATGAAGCGGATGTTTGTTTATTAATGATTGATGCAAATACCGGGATTGAAGGCCAGGATATGGCAATACTGCAAATGATAGAGAAAAAAAAGAGGGGAGTTGTAATTCTTGTGAATAAATGGGACGAAGTAGAAAAAGAAACAAATACAATAAAAGAATTTGAAGCAGTAATTAAAGATAAGATTGCCCCGTTCCGGGACATTCCTATAATTTTTGTTTCCGCTTTAGATAAAACAAGAATATTTAAAGCAATGGAAATTGCATTGGAAGTTTATCAGAATAAAACAATTAAAATTCCTACATCGCAGCTAAACGATATTATGCTGCCAATTATAGAAAGTTTTCCGCCACCGGCTGTTAGAGGGTATTATATAAAAATAAAATTCGTTACACAATTGCAATCAAGGGTTCCTGCATTTGCATTTTTCTGCAATCACCCCAAGGATATCAGAGAACCTTACAGAAATTTTCTGGAAAATAAGTTACGGGAAAACTTTCAGCTTACAGGGGTTCCTGTGCATATCTTTTTCAGACAGAAATAAAACAACATAAATTTTATTAATTTTGCTTCACACTGCTTAATATAGGCAGTATTCTTAAAAACAAAAAATACAGGAAAATGAAAAAATTATCTTATTTAACCATTGCACTTGCATTAAGTGTTATGGTAGCTTGCAAAGGCAAAGACAAAAAAGAACCTGAAGACGAGGATATGGATGATTTGACGATTGAACAGGTTGAACCGGGCGCTTCTGATCAAATGACAAATTCCACTGAAGCAACTGAAGAACTAACAACTGAAGAAGAATTATTCGGAACTGATCTTGAAGATTCAAAAGCAAAAATGTAATTCTTTGCAAAAACAATTTAAACAGATCCTTTCGTATAATGCGGAAGGATCTGTTATTTTTATCAGGGCAGAGGTTTCTTCTGTAATACTTTTATAGCCTGTATTACATCTTCATCAATTTCGTTCATTAAAGGATAAAAGCCATCGTCATTCCATTTTTGTCTTGCAAGAAATGCTTTTATTGCAGCAATTATCTTTTCTTTCGATCCGTTTATTTTTGCCGGATCTAATTTTAATTCTTTATCCTGGGCATTTGAATAAGCAATAAAATCAGTAAACATTTTTTCACTAACACTAAATTCATTTTTAAATTGTTCAACAGATTTAAATTGTGTAAATTCATTTGTATGCTCTCCATAATAGGTGTATGCATAACGCTGAATATATCCACGGTTAAACAACTGGTTAAATGTTTTTGAATTATCTGATGTATCCAGCTTCACAATATAATCAGGTAGTATACCCCAGTTCACATCTATTTTTCCTACTAAACTATCAGGCACTTCACCGCCATTAAATATAATATCGGCGTATTCATCATAGTATGCATCAACACCATGCGCATAAGAACGCTGAATACTTTTGCCGCTTGGTGTATAATATCTAGCAACTGTTAAACGAATTGCGCTGCTGTCCGGCAGATCATATACTTCCTGCACAAGCCCTTTTCCAAATGTTCTTCTTCCAACTATCTCTGCTCTTTTATTATCCTGCAGCGCACCTGCAAGAATTTCGCTTGCTGATGCGGAACCTTCATTTACTAAAACTACAACCTCACCCTTTTCAAACTTGCCCATGTATTGCGCATTATAATCATGCCTGCCAACGGCTCTTCCATTTGTATATACGATCAGTTTTTTTCCATCCAATAATTCATCAGCTATTTGCACTGCACCGCTTAAATAGCCTCCGGGATTTCCCCTTAGATCCAGAATAAGTTTTTTCATGCCGCTGTCAATTAATTTTTTTAATCCTTCATTAAATTCTTCAGGTGTGTCCTTGCTGAATTTATTTAATTTCAGATATCCAATTTCATTATCAATCATGTAAGCAGCATCTAAACTATGCACAGGAATTACATCCCGTATAACATCAAAAGCCAATGGTTCCTTTTCGCCAAATCTTTTTATTGTAAGTTTTACAAGCGTTCCTTTTTTCCCTCTCAATTTTTTTATTACTCTTTCATTCGTAATATTTTTTCCTGCAACAATGCTATCATCAATGGCAATAATTTTATCGCCGCTTTGTACTCCAATTTTTTCTGATGGCCCGCCTGATAATGCAGACACAATATAAATAGTGTCATTAATAATATTGAACTCAATTCCTACCCCATCAAAATTTCCCTGCAGGTCCTCATTAAATCCCTGCAGATCCTCTTTAGGAATATAACTTGAGTGCGGGTCAAGATGCTTAAACAGATCTTCCAGTGTTTTAGGATCATTTAAATATGCATATACCATTTCATTAATAATGGAATCTGTTGCTATTGAATCTACATATCGCTGATCAATAAACCCAAGAATAGACTCAATTCTGTTTGGGTCTGATGTAGAAAATGCCCTGGGTTTTGAATTTGTTACCGGGGCAATAATGGTTCCTATTAAAACACCAAAAGCTAATACGATTGCAAACAGTGCGGGATAAAGCCAGCTAAATCTTTTTTCCTGTGGATATTGTTTGTTTTCCTGCTGCGGATAATTTCTTTCTTCACTCACTATACTAAAAATTTGACATGCAAAGTAACGATATTACCTTCATAATATTGAACACAGCCTTTGGTGCTACCGCAATTCAGGTATTTTTTAACGGTATTTATTAAACCATAAGAAAGCCTTCCTTTGGCATTGTATGTTTGCATTGTTTAGATTTTTTAAAAATAATAAACTTAAAATAACATACAGTTTATATGAATGAATTTCTGATTACATTCCGGGAAAGTCTTGAAGCTGCTTTAATTGTCGGAATTATTTATGTGATACTTGATAAGAACGGGTTCCATGCGCAAAAAAAAATGCTGTGGTTAAGTGTTATATGCTCTGTTTTTGCTTCTGCAGTATTAGGAGTTATAATTTATAGAAGCCTTGAAACTTTACCGGAAGGAACACAGGCCTTATTAGAAGGTGTATTAATGTATATTACTGCCGCACTTTTATTTTATGTTATTTTCTGGATGGC
>JACMJP010000438.1 GCA_014380545.1 Chitinophagales bacterium
AAATCTTCTGTATTATTTTGCAACATCATTTTTTCAAACGGATGGTTCAGTCCCTTTTGTAAATAGGTTTCTGCAAGCATCCAGTTTTGCAGAGCAGGTTTATTTTTTATCCACTGAATTTGTAAAAATTGCAGCAGCAATTTTTTCATATCCACCAAATAATTATGCAGCACCTGTTTATTATATTTTTTATCTGCAAAGGCATGAGCAAATAAAGTATCTTTCTGAAATACATTATTTCCCTTTTCAATTTTTAAAAGCGCAGTAGCAATATTGCGGAGAGCATTTTTTTTATTGAAAAGACTCGACTCAACAAAATCTTTGTAGGCTTTTTTTTCATTTGGTGTAAGCTGGCTGTAAATTTCCCAAAAGGAAGAGATTACAAAGTGATTATTTTCAAGCATATTATTGATTATAAAGCATTGATAAACAAATATATAAATTTCATTGTTAATTTTGAAACCATTACGAAGCTATAAATAAATTCTTGTTTTTAGGCAATATCCTAATGATTTTTGTTCCATCAATAATTGGGTAAAAGAAAAACTATGAGCAAAAGGTGTTTGATATTAATTGGTTTTCTCTTCTTCTTTTGTGTTTTTGTTCAGGCACAATCATCAAGATGGGCATTTACCTATCCCGGCGGATATAATGACTTTGCTACCGATATTGTTGCGGCACCTGATGGCGGTTATATTTCATGTGTATATATTTCCGGATCTGATTCTGCAACGCTTGCAGTTCTTAAAGTTGATGAAGCAGGTGAGAATTTACTTTGGTTAGTTTATGTAGATAAAAATGCGAATGAGGAAATTCCCAATAATATCATATTAAACCATGATAGCTCTTCTTATTTGATTTTTGGAACCGCAGACATTGCACATCCGTGGGTGGTCGGGTTAGATGCTGAAACGGGGGAAATTATTGATAACTCTGACACCTGGAGTGATGCACTCGAAGATTTCAGTAATGAGGACGCCCAGGGTGCTCTTGCCGGACTATCAAATATTATTGTTGCAGGATACTATTCTATTGATAATAGCATTAATATTTCTGTATTAGGCGAAGATGCCTCTTCTTACTTATTTACAAATAATTATCCTTTAGCTTTTGAAGGCCATGCAAATGTGATTGGTGATATTATTTCATACCAGGATAGTTCTGTTTTAATTGCTATAAATGATTCATTGGGGGAACCTGTAATCTGGCAATTTGATGATTCCGGAATATTCATAAGTGAGTCTGAAATGGAGGAAGACAGTGTAATGATAAATACAATTACAACTGCAGGTGATTACGAATTTGCAGCTGCGGGAAATTTAATTGATTCTTCAGCAATCTATCTTGGATTATTTGATACAACAGGTATATCGAGTTTAATCTTTGATACTATTTATACAGCACCTGGGTATAAAGTAACTGCAACTGATATTATACAATTAAATGACGGATCATTTCTTTTAACTGCTACACATTTTTCTCCACTTGGTTTACGAACAGCCATCATGCATACTGATGCAGCAGGAAATATTCTTTCCGAAGAATTTATTTTAAATGAAGCAGGTGAAATTGCCTTACAAAAATTTGCATTGCATAACACTGGTGAATATCCGGTTGCATTAGCAGGATATGTAAATACTTTTCCGGATGACAATGGAATTGATTTTTTAATTATTCGAACTGACACAGCAGGAGAATATCCGGGCTGTATTTATGATTGTATATGGCCAGGCGATGCAGATTATAATGGTGTTGTTGATATGGAGGACCTTTTAGTGATTGGTGTTGGGTATGGATTAAGCGGAAATGATAGAGACAGTATATCAAATTTCTGGCAGGGAAATATATTTGAAGATTGGGCAGATATATTACCATCAGGTTTAAATGCCAATTATGCAAATTGTAATGGTGACAGCAGTATTAATGAAGAAGATACAGCTGCAATTATTTTAAACTATGGATTAACGCATACATTCTTTTCACTCAGAGAAATGGGTGGTGATGATTATCCTATATGGCTAAATACTGCAGGAATTATTCTGGATATAGGATATAATGAAATACCTGTTATGCTTGGCACAGGAGATATACCGGTTGATGATATTTATGGATTACAATTTACTATAGCTTATGAGGGACCTGCAGTTATAGATTCAACAACGGTTCAAATTCAATTTAATGATAGCTGGCTTGGTGATGTTGATATTCAATTAATGCAATTAGACAAGAATTTTTCAATACTGAAAAGGATTACAGGAGGTGTTTCAAGAATAGATCAGAACAATACAAGTGGTTACGGTGAAATAGGCAGATTAAGTTTTGTTGTTGAAGATAATATTGAAGCAATTAACTGGCTTGGAGGAGATAGTATTATCATTTTTAATATTCTTAATGCAACGGCTATTACGAATGAAATGGAGCCAGTGTATTTGGATGCTTCATCATACAGTGCAATTATTGCCGGAATGGATGAACAGGAAATGAATGAAATTAATTTAAAAATATTTCCAAATCCTGTTTCAGGAAATGAAATAAAAATTATATGCAATGAGAATTTATATAACGCATACTGGAAAATAACAGAC
>JACMJP010000439.1 GCA_014380545.1 Chitinophagales bacterium
ATAATATTGAACAACATTAATTAAAATTGATCAAAATTTATACTCAGTCTGAAATATTGTTCAATTTTATTTAATTATTAAATTCTGTCAATCTTTAATGCGCTTCCAGCCAATTAATTCCTGATCCCACTTCTGCTTCTATCGGAACATTTAATTCCATTGCATGTACCATATTATCAACCACCAATTTTTTTAATACTTCAATCTCACTGTCATGTGCATCAAACACTAATTCATCATGCACCTGCAATAACATTCTTGACATTAATTTTTGTTTTTTTATTTCTCTGTGAATGTTAATCATGGCCACCTTTATCATATCTGCTGCCGAACCTTGTATAGGAGAATTCACTGCTATACGTTCGGCCTGGCTACGTACAGTATTATTCTGAGAATTAATATCCTTAATATATCTTTTTCTTCCTAACACTGTTTTTGTATATCCATGTTTTCTTGCAAATTCAATATTGCTGTCCATTAATTGTCTTACCCCCGGAAACTGCATATTATAATTATCAATTATTTCTTTTGCTTCACTTCTCGGTATTCCCAGGTTTTGTGATAAGCCAAATGCTGTTTGCCCGTAAGCAATTCCAAAATTTACAGCCTTTGCCCTGCTGCGCATATCTCTTGTTACTTCATTTATCGGAACATTAAAAACTTTTGAAGCTGTGGCGCTATGAATATCCATTCCATTTTTAAATGCTTCAATCATTCCTGTATCATTACTTAAAGCCGCAATAATTCTTAATTCAACCTGTGAATAATCTGCACTTAAAATTTTAAAGTCTTTATTTCTTGAAATAAATGCTTTGCGCACCTGCTGGCCTCTTTCTGTTCTTATCGGGATGTTTTGTAAATTCGGATTATTGCTGCTCAGCCTGCCGCTTGAAGCAATTGCCTGTGCAAATGTGGTATGCAAACGATTTGTTTTCGGATTAATTAATAAAGGCAATGCATCAACATAAGTGGATTTTAATTTTTGCAATTCACGATAATTTAAAAGCAAATCAGCAATGGGTTCCGTATGTACAAGTTTTAATAAAATATCTTCGCCTGTTGAAAGCTGACCTGTTTTTGTTTTCTGTCCTTCATAAGGAATTTTTAATTTCACAAAAAGAACCTCACCCAATTGTTTTGGTGAATCAATATTAAACCGCACTCCGGCAATCTCATAAATTTTGTTTGCAGTTTCATTAATATCCTTTGCAAGTAATTTTGAATAATCGCTCAAAAACGGAACATCCAGATTAATACCTTCATATTCCATATCTGCTAATACTTCTATTAATGGAATTTCAACTTCATCGTATAATTTTTTCAATTCTTCTTTTTCCAGCATTGGCTGAAAAAGATGATGTAATTGATACGTAATGTCTGCGTCTTCGGCTGAATATTCTTTCACTTTTTCAACATCTGCATCCCGCATGCTCAATTGATTTTTTCCTTTCTTACCAATTAGTGTTTCAATGGAAACTGGTGTGTAACCCAAATAATTCTCAGCCAGGTAATCCATTCCATGCCGTAATTCAGGCTCTAATAAATAATGTGCTATCATGCTGTCATGGAATATACCTTGCACATTTACTCCATACCATTTGAGTGCTAAATAATCATACTTTAAATTTTGGGCAATTTTAATTTTGCTTTCATCTTCTAAAACATTTTTAAATTCATTAACAATTTTTTGTGCTTCTTTTTGGTCAGCCGGAATTGGAATATAATATCCAGTGTGAGGTGTACAGGAAAATGCTAGCCCCACTAATTCGGCAACGTTTGCATCAATGCCCGTTGTTTCTGTGTCAAAACAAAATTCTTTTTGTTGTTCAAGTTGTTTAATTAACTCATTTCTTTTTTCAGCAGTATCAACTAAAATATAATTGTGCTCAACATTCGTGATATTTTTTCCTGCAACTATTTCTTCTTTAATTTCCTGTGTCTCATTTTTATTATTTGGAGATGATGCAACCGGGTTACCAAAGAGGTCCATTTGTTCCGGTTTTTTTTCTGCATTCACAGAATAATCATCGCCCAGAATTTCTTTTCCCAACCTCCTGAATTCAAGTTCCTGAAAAATAGCTGCTAATTTTTGTCTGTCAGGCTCTTCTATAATTAATTTATCTTCTTCAAATTCAACAGGTACATCCAAAATAATTGTCGCAAGTTGTTTACTTAATAATGCCTGATCTTTATTATTGATTAAGTTCTCCTGCAATTTTCCTTTTAGTTTATCAATGTTCTCATACACACCTTCCACACTTCCATAATCTTGTACTAATTTTTTTGCTGTTTTTTCTCCCACTCCCGGTACGCCCGGAATATTATCAACTGCATCTCCCATTAATCCTAAAATATCAATTACCTGCAATGGATTTCCTATTTCCCATTTCTTTAAAATATCATCCACACTTAGCGTATCAAATCCCTGTCCGGTATAACTTGGTCGATACATAAAAATTCCTTCTTCCATTAACTGTCCGTAATCTTTATCCATTGTAACCATATATACATCGTACCCTGCAGTTTTTGCTTTTTTAGCAAGTGTCCCTATTATATCATCCGCTTCATATCCAGCTTTTTCAATTAAAGGAATATTATATCCTTTTACAATTTCTTTTATATAAGGAATAGCAAATAAAATATCTTCCGGCGCTTCCTGACGATTTGCTTTATATTCGGCATAACTTTCTTCTCTCTGTGTTACTTCAGGTGAATCAAAGCATACAGCAATATGTGTTGAATTTGTTTTCTTTAATAATAATTGCAATGTATTTACAAACCCCTGTATTGCAGAAACATTTTGCCCTTTACTATTTATTAAAGGATTTTTCGCAAATGCAAAATATGCACGGAATATGAGTGCAAATGCATCAAGGAGGTAAAGTTTTTTATCGTTATTTTCTGACATAATGATTCAAGTAATCTTCTAAATTAAAATAATTTTTGACATTTCTAATTTTTGTTCACTTCGCATCTTCAATCAACTCTTCCCAATATTCCGCTGCTCTTCTTGTATGTGGAATTACAATTGTGCCTCCAACAATGTTTGCAACCGCAAAGATCTCATACATTTCATCTGTGCTAACTCTTAATTCATGACATTTACCAAGGTGATATTTGATGCAATCATCACAACGCAAAACCATGCTTGCAACTAAACCAAGCATTTCTTTTGTTTTTGTTGACAATGCCCCTTCCATGTAAGTGTTTGTATCTAAATTATACAGGCGGTTAATTACTTTATTTTGTTTTGATAAAATAACATCGTTCATTTTTGAACGGTAAGAATTGAATTCATTAATAAGTTGAGACATACGAATATTTTGTTCAAAGTTCAAGGTTCACTGTTCAATGTTCAAATTCCGGTTAAAATATTTTTATTCTATTGAGCGTCATTTAATAAATTTTACAAAACAAGTATCTTTACGAAAATTAAAAACTATGGCAGATACAACTCCTACTACAACTGGTCGCAAAGGCGGCATCCCCCGTTGGGCAATTACACTTGGCGTTTTAGCTATAATTGGAATTATCCTGTATAATTTCTTTGCAGGCTCCTATAATAAAATGGTTAAAATGGATGAAGAGGTAAATAAAACATGGGCAAATGTGCAAACACAATATCAAAGAAGAGCAGACCTGATTCCGAATTTAGTTGAGACTGTAAAAGGTTACGCAAATTTTGAACAGGAAACATTAACTGAAATTGCCAAACTCAGGGCGCAGGCAGGTCAGTCAAAAATTGACGTTGGGAATGCACAAAATCCTGCAGAAATTGAAGCTGCAATGGGTGGTGCAAATAGTGCTCTATCAAGATTGTTAGTAATCGTAGAAAATTATCCTGATCTGAAAGCTAATCAAAATTTTCTTGAATTACAGGCTGAAATTGCAGGAACTGAAAACAGGATACAAGTAGCAAGAATGGATTTTAATAATTCAATACAACCTTATAATACATATATCAGGAGTTTCCCGAGAAATTTAATAGCAGGGATGTATGGATTCAGCAAAAGAGACCAGTTTGAAGCACAGGCAGGCGCTGATACTACCCCTACAGTTGATTTTAATACCGGTGACAAATAAAATATTTTCAATCTATAAATCAAAAATAATAGAATGCCATCCTCCCGCAACTTTTTTACTGATGCAGAAAAAAATGAAATTGTAAAAACAATTCATGCTTCTGAAGATGTTACTTCAGGAGAAATAAAAGTGCATATAGAAGAAAGTTGTGGGGCGGATGTTATGAAAAGGGCAGTCGCAGTTTTTCATAAAATCAATTTGCAGAAAACAGTATTGCGCAACGGTGTATTAATTTATCTTGCAATAAAAGAAAAACAATTTGCCATTCTTGCTGATGAAGGAATTAATAATAAAGTGCCCGAAAATTTCTGGGAGGGAATTAAGGAGGGAATGCAACTTGAATTTAGCAATGGCAGATTTTTACAAGGTTTGATACAGGGAATTGAACAGGCAGGTGAACAACTAAAAATACATTTCCCAATTGAAAGCACAGATAGTAACGAACTCACAGATGAAATCTCATTTAATTAAAAAATTATTTCTTCCTGTAATTTTTTTATTCACTGCTCAATTATTATTTGCGCAGGTAAAAGAAAAAGATTTACCTGTTCGTCCAAATCCTCCGAGATTAGTGAATGATTTTGAAAACGTTTTAAATGATTCACAGGAAACTGAGTTGGAAAATAAATTAATTGCTTTTAACGATTCCACTTCCACTCAAATTGCAATTGTAACTATAAAATCAACAGAGCCCTATGATATTTTTGATTATGCATATTCGTTAGGAAGATATTGGGGCGTTGGTCAAAAAGATTTTAATAACGGTGTTGTTATTCTTGCTGCAATTGATGATCATGAAGTTTTTATTGCAACAGGTTACGGAATAGAACCAACAGTAACTGACGGAAGAGCAAAAAGAATTGTTGAACAGGATATTATTCCACAATTCAAAAATGAAAATTATTATGCAGGGTTTGATGCAGCAGTTGATAAAAT
>JACMJP010000440.1 GCA_014380545.1 Chitinophagales bacterium
GAGTTTTGTTCCCGCATAATATAACCACAGAACAAAAAATAAAACTGATGCAAGCATTACGGTAAACCAACCACCATGAGAAAATTTACTCAGGTTCGCAATTAGAAATAACCCTTCAATAAATAAATATATTACTACAAAAGATATTACATACAGCAGATTAATTCTTCGCACCAACATAAGCATTGTAAGCAATACAGTGGTCATAAGCATATTAAATATAATTGATAATCCATAGGCATTTTCCATATTAGCTGATTCACGGAATAAAAACACAACAGTTAAACAACCGGCAAGCAAAAACCAGTTAATTGCAGGAATATATATTTGACCTTTTATGTTCGACGGATAAATTACTTTTAAATTTGTCCAGAGTTTTAATTTCATTGCTTCATTCACTAATGTAAAACTTCCTGTAATTAATGCCTGGCTTGCAATAATTGTTGCCATTGTTGCAATAATAACCCCAGCGGGTAAAAACCATTCAGGCATGATAGAATAAAAAGGGCTTTCACCAGTTTGCAACGTACTGCCTTCATGATCTAATAAAAATGAGGCCTGCCCCAAATAATTAATCATCAGCATGATAGAAATAAATATCCATCCTATTCTCACATTTTTTTTCCCGCAATGACCAAGATCGCTGTATAATGCTTCTGCTCCTGTTGTACAAAGAAATACTCCACCCAATAACCAAAACCCCTTTTCATATTTTGTCAGCAGGTCAATTGCATATTTTGGGTTTAATGCCTTTAATACGATAGGGTTTTCAAGGATTGAAAGAAATCCCCAAAAGCCGATCATGATAAACCAAACGATCATAACAGGACCGAAAAGTGAACCAATTACTTTTGTTCCGAATTGCTGAAAAGTGAATAATGCAATTAAAATGATCACCACAATAGGCACTGTATTTATTTCAACATTTAAACTATCAATTGAATTTAATCCTTCAACCGCTGATGAAATGGAAATACTCGGTGTAATAAATCCATCGGCAATTAATGCAGCGCATCCAATTAATGCAGGTACAATTGCCCATTTAATTTTATATCGTCTCAGTAAAGCATATAGAGCAAATATTCCACCTTCACCGTGGTTATCATTATTTAATGCAAGTATTACATATTTAATTGTTGTTATTAATATAAGTGTCCAGAAAACACAGGATACTGCGCCAAGAACTAAGTCTTCGGTAATGGTATGTTCGCCCACAATTGCCCGCATCACATAAATAGGTGATGTGCCTATATCGCCGTAAATGATACCAAGAGTGATGAGTAAACCCCCAATAGAAAATTTGCTGAGGTAATTATTTGAGGAAGACATAAATTTTCATCAAAGGTAATTGCAGAAAAATAAATTCAAAATTATTTTAGATTTCTTTTATTTCGTTCTATTCAATATTATCTCGCTCGATTTTGATATCCGGATCGGGATGATCTCTTCCTCAAGATTTGCCTGCTCTAATCCAAAATCTTCTGCAGTACTTAAACTAAGAGATTTAATGAAGCGATACCCTTTAACAACGAACATCTCCCAGGGAGTTAATTTATCATCACTTGCCACCCTGCTGTTCAATAATATAAATTTAAAATCTGCCGGAAGATTATGTTTTCGTAAACTTTGATAATGGCTTAATCCATCTACTTCTCCGCTTGTAACCATATCATTCACAATTTTATTGAACATAAGATTCACTTTGTGTTCCACTTTAAATCCAAAAGTTAATTTTATAAAAAAACATCGCTTCGGAATAATTGTATCAACAGAATAGGAGGCACCATAGGGATCATTTTTTATATCTACATGTACAAACCAATATATATCGGCCCGCTTGGGTTTCTTTCGGAAAATGGAATAAATAATATTTGAATCAATATGATTTTTATCATTTGCCACCGCCAGGTAAACAAGGTTTGTTGCTTCTTTTGCTATGGTATCATCGCTCATAAGATCCTGCAGCGGTGCTATATATTTATTTACTTCAACAAAGTTTGTGTGTTTGCTTCTGAGATTTTTTGCTTTATAAAATATCCACATTCCGAAAAATAATATTGCCGCAACTGATATCGTGAACCATCCGCCATGATAAAATTTTAAAATATTTGACAAGAAGAATGATCCTTCCAATAAATAAAATATTGTTGCAAATAAAATTACAATTGCAATGTGGTGTTGCTTTATTCGCAATAAAAATACAAGCAGTGTTGTGGTCATCAGCATATCAATTGTAATTGCCAAACCATAGGCTGCTTCCATGTGTGTTGAGTTTTTAAAAATATAAACTACCGCTAATGAACCGGCAAATAAAAACCAGTTAATTGCGGGGATATAAATTTGTCCCTGAATAGTTGAAGGATAAAATACTTTAAAGTTGGGCCACAATTTTAATTTCATTGCTTCATTCACCAAAGTGAAACATCCTGTTATTAATGCCTGGCTTGCAATAACCGCTGCACATGTTGCAACTATCACCCCAACCGGAAGAAACCAGGGCGCCATCATGCTATAAAAAGGGCTTTCACCTTCGGTTAACATGGTTCCTTCTCTTGATAATAAATAAGCTGCCTGCCCAAGATAATTCAACATCAGCATTACAAAAACAAATATCCAACCTATCCTGATGTTTTGTTTTCCGCAATGTCCAAGATCACTGTATAATGCTTCTGCACCTGTTGTACAAAGAAATACTGCTCCCAACAACCAAAATCCTTTTCCATTATCAAAACTTGTAATTAAGTTTATTGCATAAGCAGGATTAAGTGCCTCGAATACAGATGGATTTTTTATGATCTGTAAAAAACCAAGTGTGCCTATCATGAGAAACCACACTGTCATTACCGGTCCTAAAGCAGACCCAATTGCCTTTGTGCCGAATTGCTGGAAGAGAAATAATGCTGCAAGAATTACGACAACAATAGGAATAGTATTAATATCTTCGCCTACGTAAGGAAGCGCATTTAATCCTTCCACTGCTGATGAAATAGAAATACTTGGGGTAATAAACCCATCCGCAATTAATGCAGCACAACCAATTAATGCAGGTACAATAGCCCATTTTATTTTATATCTTCTCAATAAAGCATATAAAGCAAATATTCCGCCTTCACCTTTATTATCATTATTTAAAGCAAGGTAAACATACTTGAAAGTTGTTATGAGCATGAGTGTCCAAAACACAGCGCTAACACCTCCATAGATTAATTCTTTTGAAATAACATAATTTTCAGTGATCGCCCGCATTACATATAGAGGAGATGTACCGATGTCGCCATAAATTATTCCTAATGTTATGAGGACTCCTCCAGCGGAGTATTTATGCAATTTGCTTTTTTGTGAAGCCATGCAGATTTATAAAAACATGCAAATGTATAGATGCTTTATTTGAAAATATGTTGTGCGTAAGAAAAAGTAATACACACATCAATGTATTCCTGTGCAGATTTAGATAGGATGTTTAAAAGTAGATATTAATCGGCAGAAATTTCCAATGCCTGCTTCGTGAGAAATTCATTAAACGTCATACTTACATAAAATTCTTCTCCATAATAGCGTAATACACTTTTCATTTTAGGTACATCTTTGTAACCCCCTTCTGCTGCAAGCCTGTTTCCATTTGCATCTAAAAAAGTGATAGTGGGGTATCCTATTCTTCCGTTGCGATTTGCTAATTGTGCAGCAAGCTGGTGTGTGCCCCTGTTTCCTGATGCAACAAATGAATATGTTTTTCCGAGAAAAGTAATTTGTTCTTTTTGTTCTGCATCAAATTTTACAGCGTAATAATGTTTATTGATATAGTCAATAACTTCTTTATCAGAATAAGTTGTCTGATCTAATTTTTTACACCACCCGCACCAGTCAGTATAAAAATCTATCATAATAGGTTTTGGATTTTGGGCAGTTTTTGTCATAGCTTCCTCAATACTTACCCAGCGAATTTCATTTATTTCATTTGCAGGTGATGTATTTACGTATTGCTGTTGAGCAAAAGAAAAAATTAAACTTAAAACAAAAGTATTTAGCATAAACTCTGTGTTTTTATATTAATTGGATGATGATAAATTTGATTGAAAGGTTTTCGAATACTCTTCCCAGGTGGTTGTAAGATATGCATCACTGCCGAAGAAAGACAAGATAGGTTCAAGCTGGGCAGCAGATAGTGCACCTGATATTGGCTGAATAATATTTTGTTCTTTATCCATGAATACCATAGTTGGGTAACCGATTCCCTGTTGTGTTTGCGCAATGGCATATGTGAGATCATGCGTATTTCCCCTTGCACCTGTTTTCATAGTCGGTTTTTTGTTTACATACTCAACACCCTTATAGGTTACAGTATCATTGCCTTCAGCATTAAATTTTACAGGTATATAGTATTTTGTAAGTTGCTCTTGTATTACCGTATTTGAAAATGTATTTGCTTCAAGCCATTTGCAGGGTCCGCACCAGGTTGTATAAACATCAATAAATAATTTCTTACCCGATTTTTCCTGTATTTCCAGTGCTTCACTTAGAGAGTACCATTTCATTTCCTCATTAAATGAAGTAAGCAAAGCAGGTGTTTCATTTTTTTCGTTTTGAATAGCTGCATTTCTTTTTTGTTCGTTATTGAGGATAACGAAGTTTATGGAGATTCCGGCAGCAAGTACAACAAGAATAGATATCAATAATTTTTTAGTCATAATGAAAAGTGTCAGATTTTTAGAAGAACCCCGACATAACAAAATTAATTCCAATTTAGTTATCTTGCAATCCTTATTCATGTTAAAAATGTTCATGACCTTGAGTCTGTGTCACTTCATTGCAACAATTTAAAAACTCAACATCCTGAACCCCGAATAAATATAAGAGTGAAAAACAAAATAATAGTTGCAATTACAGGTGCCAGCGGGGCCATTTATGCAAAAGTGTTAATGGATAAACTTATGCTGTTGAAAGACCAGTGGCTGGAGGCCGGTGTTATTATTAGTGATAACGCCAAAGCCGTGTGGAAACATGAACTCGGGAATGAGGGCTATAATAATTATCCTTTTAAGAAGTATGATAAGAACGATTTCTTCGCACCCTTTGCTTCAGGCTCAGCGAAATATAATATTATGATCATATGCCCCTGTTCAATGGGAACAATGGGAAGAATTGCCGCCGGAATATCAAACGACCTTCTAACAAGAGCGGCTGATGTAATACTAAAGGAAAGGAGAAAACTCATTCTTGTACCGAGAGATACACCTTACAACCTCATTCACATTAAAAACATGGAAACTATAACCCTTGCCGGAGGCATTATTTGCCCCGCTACTCCATCATTTTACAGTCAGCCCCAAAATTTTGAGCAACTTGCTGCCACAGTTGTTGACCGGGCGCTTGATCTTACAGGTTTTGAAATGAATAGTTACAGGTGGGGAGAGAAATCCTGATGTTAGATAAATATATTGAGTAATTAATCAGGATTATTTCCACTAATGGTTTCCAATAACCTGATCTTATTTTTTACGATCATTAAGGGAATAATGCCAACAATACCGAAAGAGCAATCAAGAAGAATATGAAACATCGGAATATCCCTTATAGGTCCAAAAATAAAAGCAACCGGTAAAATAAGAATGCAACACATAATTGCCCAGTCAATTATCCATTTATTTTTTACAGGGTCTTTTAACACCCCTATAAATAATAATGCAATTACAACATGTGCAAATGCAAGCCAGTCTGTTCCGTAAGCAATAAAAGGATACGCTGCATCTGTTTCTGTTATTCCTGTATAAACTCTTTCAATCCATCCATTCATAGCTTCAGTAAAAAATTCCTTTTGATTCATTAAATATGCAAGTTCTCCTTTCAGCGGAATTGCTGTTATACCACTTAAAGCCAGGGCTATTATGAACAAGATAACCCAACAGCGAACTTGTTTTTTTATTTTGTTTGCATTCATAACATAAAATAAAGAAATAAAAAAGAGAAATAAATATTTTGAAGCATCAGTCTTTTCTTTCTTCGTTAACTTACTACCTGCCATCCATTACAATCTTTTTTTAATATTTATTTTCAATTGTAGAAAAAAGGATTTCCAATACTGTCACACCCACCAGAAAGAACTGCCGTTATTTTTAATGGTCTTTTTTATTTCCATTTTGTCAAAAGCCTTAAAAGCCACTACAAAGAAGATTAAGAAATTTCACCTGCCTTAGTGGTACGATACTTACTACATCAATAATTAATTTTTCAGGAAATATCGAACAGTATTTGAAATTAATGATTCAGGTAGTAAAAAATAATGGGTTCAGTGGAAAATTGAATGCCCCTTTTAACAGGATCTAATTCAAGGCAAGTTGGTGATTTCAAACCCTTTGGGCCTACCCTCGTTTTTCCTTTCTTTAATTCTTATATTAACTCATTTATCATATTATTTCTTTTATCGGGTCTTGATTTGTTAATGTAATTTCTATACTTTTGAGAAGCCTAAACAAATCCGCACAAAACTTATTTATCTTTTTACAATGAGGTATATTTCTAAAACTAAAGTTATTCATATTGGCTTAACATTAATTTTACTTACTGTCTTGTTTTCAGCATGTAAAAAAGATGAAATCATTCATGAAAATGTTATCATCCCGGATAATATACCTCCCGGTCAGGATGGTATCTCTGATATCTCAATAAATTCTTATGTAAATAATTTATACATTGATATGTTCGGAAGGGCTCCTACAGAAGAAGAATTAAATGACGCAAAAACTACCTTAAAAGATAATAACTACAGCGATGCAGCACGGGAAGATATTATAGCAGAGATGATGTTGAGTTATGAGTATTACAAAAATATTAATGTGCTCACAAGTCAAAAAATGCTGGTGAGTGTAGATAGTTTAACAATACAATATGAAATTGACCTGTATGTTTATTTAATTTATATTGCTGAATTATCAGGTGATAGTGCTGGTGTCTTCTATTACGAATATTATCTTGATAAATTAAATAAACTGAAGGATGCACCAGTTGATTTATATGAAGGAACAATTACAACAAATGAATATTTCAGAAGATACATAGATAACTTTTTTTATGATGATGTAAATATGGGCAGTGAGAATTTTGTAGTGAGTTGTTTTGAAAATTTATTTCGCCGACAACCCACAGATGATGAAAAATATGATGGTATATATATGGTTGATGGAGGC
>JACMJP010000441.1 GCA_014380545.1 Chitinophagales bacterium
CTGTATCAATTATTACAACATCAATGTCCTGGGTTTTTGCTGCCTGCACTGTGTCAAAAGCAACTGCGGCCGGATCAGAACCCATTAGCTGTTTGATGATGGGTACGCCTGCTCTTTCTGCCCAAATAGTTAACTGATCTACGGCTGCTGCCCTGAAGGTGTCTGCTGCGCCAAGCAATACTTTTTTATTTTGTTTTTTAAACTGGTAAGCCAATTTTCCGATAGTTGTTGTCTTTCCAACACCATTTACACCAACAACTAGCATAATATAAGGTTTGGTGTTTTCAGGAATTTCAAAATCAGAATATTCTTTTATATTATTTTCAGATAGAAGATTTACAATTTCATCTTTCAAAATTGTATTTAATTCATCAGTTCCAAAATATTTATCTCTGCTTACTCTTTTTTGTAAACGGTCAACAATTTTTACTGTTGTATCTACTCCAACATCGCTGGCAATTAAAATATCTTCGAGCTCATCAAGAAAATCATCATCCACTTTGCTTTTTCCTGCAATAGCTTTTGTAATTCTTCCGAATAAACTTTGCTTCGTTTTTTCAAGCCCTTTATTAAGATCTTCTTTTTGTTCTTTTTTAAATATATCAAATAAGCCCATGGAATATGTTCTATTTTAAATTTGTATTTAAATCCCTACATTCATAAACTTTTGCTATGCAATAAGCCCATTAAGTGATTAAGGATTAAACAAAAAAAGCCTCTACTTACATAGAAGCTTTTTGAATTTTTTTATTCTAAGGTTAGACATTTCCTTTCAGCACATCCTGCACTTTGTCTTTGTGCACAATCCTTTCCCTAAAAATGTATGCACCTGTTTTTGGTGAACGTTCAGTTACAATCACTTTCACCATGTCTTTTCCTCCACCGGAAATTTTACCTTTTGTCGCCACACGGGCGTTCTTACTTACCTTTCCCATATTGTACCTCCTTTATGTATGGATTATTTAATTTCTTTATGAACAGTAACTTTCCTTAAATACGGATTATATTTTCTTTTTTCAATGCGATCAGGCGTATTCCTGCGGCTTTTTGTTGTGATATATCTTGAAATACCAGGAACGTCAGTATTCTTTTGTTCTGTACATTCAAGTATCACCTGTATCCTGTTGCCTTTACTTTTCTTAGCCATTATTCTTTATTTATTAATTCAACTTAATGTAATGCCCTTTTTTGCGCAACTGTTTTATATATGCGCTAATACCTTTTTTATTTATTGTTTTCAAAGTGCTGGTAGCTATTTTTAATGTTACCCAACGGTTCTCTTCAACAATAAAGAATTTTTTTTCTTGCAGGTTTGGATAAAACTTGCGCCTTGTTTTATGGTTCGAGTGCGACACCTTGTTGCCTGAAACCGTTTTCTTACCTGTTAAATCACAAACTCTTGCCATGACTATTATTATTTTTCAAAATGGAACGCAAATATCGGCAGAATTACCCGAAAAGCAAAACTTTTTGAGGAGTTTACCAAGAGCAGCATGTGGATAGTCCAGACGCCGCTCTGTTTTAAATCAATAAGCAAAGCCTATCCTGAATGCTATCCTGTTAATGTTGTATTTGTTTTCTGTATATGATCCTGAAAAATCATCATTATACATTACAGTGTAGCTATTCATTTTATATCCGAGGCTCATGAGGAATGCTAATTTCCCCCGCTTAGGGTTAATTCTTATTCCAAAGCCGGAACCATAAGTAATTCCTGATTTACCTTCTACATCTTGCTGCCAATACATTCCTTTTGCTGATATCGGGATGTTTAATCCTCCATCTAAATACACAAAAGGAGTGGTCCTGCTCTCTAAAAAATTCCACCTTCCGTCAGCATAAATACCTAACATATTTTCTCCAGCATATTCCAAAGCCAATCCAATTCCTGTTTGCAAATGTTCATTAAACTGGTAGCCATTTATTGTTTCAAATGAAACGCCGAGCCGACTGTCTGTATAGGTTCCTTCGCCAAACAAAAACCCAATATTCGTAATATTATAATATCCTTCACCACGGCTATTATAATGAGTAGTAGTGTTTTCCACTGGTATATCTTCCCTAGTCATTTTAAATATGTTATGAGCCTCAATAACAATTATATTTTTCCCGGTTATTTCTATTTTAATAATACTATCAGGATATAATTCTATGATCGTCCCACGATAAACAGAACCATCATGCAAATACAAAACATCCTGCTGATCTGCATTTTGTGCGGAAATGTTTTCTGCGATCAGGCAAAATAAAAAGCTGTATAAAAACCATCTGTAATTTTTCATATGAAGTTTTTCAAGTTAATTGTTAAAACGGAATAATTACACCCAACGTTTGGTGAAGAGGCATCGTTATCTTTTTAATTTGATAATCCTTCTGCTTAGAAGCGGAACTAAAACTAAAATTATGAAAATAAAACAAAGCTCCTTCTCCCCTCTTTTATTTATTATAATTATTTGTTCAATAAGTTTTTCTTCGTGTCTTAAAGACAAGTGTGAGCAGACTTATACATATAGACTGTATGAACCTGTTTACATGAGCCTTACAAACTTAAGAGCAGCCGTGCAAACATTGCCTGCAAAAGAATTTAATGAGACTGGAAAGATTTATTACATGGAGCCTTATTTATTTGTGAATGAAATAAATGAAGGCATTCATATTATTGATAACAGCAATCCTTCAGCACCAAAAAATATTGCCTTTATAAATATTCCGGGTAATATTGATATTGCAGTTAAAGGAAATACAATGTATGCTGATAGTTATATTGATCTTGTTGCACTCGATATTTCTGATCCTATGAATGTTACTGAAGCAGGAAGAGTAGAGAATATCTTTCCTGACAGGGTTTACGAAAACGGATGGACAGGTGATCCGACTCAGGGTGTTATTGTTAACTGGATAGAATCTGATACTACCGTTACCAGCGATTGCAATAACTATTATTATCCTATGTGGGAAGGCGTATTTGTTTCAGCCACTATGGATATAGCAAGTAATTCTTCCGGCTTAACTGGAACCTCCAGCGCTGCTCCGGGAATTGGTATTGCAGGCTCTACTGCACAGTTTGCAATAGTAGATGATTATTTATATTGTCTTGATAGCTGGAGTATGGATCTGTTTGATATTACAAATCCAACTCATCCTGTACAAACAACAACAGTGCAAATGCCCTGGAATATTGAAACAATATTTCCTTATGAAGATTATATATTTATTGGCTCAACAACCGGTGTGCAGATATATGATAATTCAAATCCGGCAACGCCAACTTTTATTTCGCAGTTTGTACATATAGAAAGTTGTGATCCGGTAGTTGTGCAGGGAAATTATGCATATTCAACTTTGCGTTCAGAAAATAGTTTTTGCGGTGGATTTACAAATGAATTAGATGTTATTGATATAAGCGATATAACTAATCCACAACTTTCAAAAACATATAATATGTCAAGCCCTTATGGTTTGGGAATAGATAATGAATATTTATTTATATGCGATAAAATTGCGGGATTAAAAATGTATGATGTTTCGGATCCGCTCGATATGCAGCTTTTGCAAACAGTAAATATTCAAACTCCCATTGATGTAATACCTGTTAACGGTTTATTAATAGTTATTACTGAAAATGCTTTTTACCAGTATGATTATTCTTCAGGAGGTTTAGTTGAATTAAGCTGGATGGGTAAATAAATGCTCCTCTTAATAATTCGGGTTTTAGGTTAAAGAAAAAAAGTGGCGATAGAAATATTGCCACTTTTTTTATACCACATTTATTGTCCGGGCGGGTTTCTCATTTCATCAATCTTATCATTGAGCTCAATCAATTGTTCAGGAGTAAGTTGCTTAAGGCGATCGCCCACATTTGGCAGCGGGCGGGGTTTTAGTGCCTGCAGGGGGTGGGTGGCTATGTCTTCAGTGGCATTTTCAGGCACCCACTGCACAAGGTCGTTTGGGGTGCATTAAAGGCGTAGGCACAGGGTGCCCATTACCCTAAAGGGGATGCTCTTGGCCTGCCCGTTTAGCAGGCGCTGTGCAAGACGGGGGTTTATGCCCTGTTTCAGCAACCATGCATAAGGCTTACTTATGCCTTTTGTAACCATCAGTTGTTCTAAGTTAATATTTATCATGCTATCAGCAATTTTACCGGATAAGGTAGTAATATTTAATTCATTTATGGTGTAAATGATATCAGGAATGAGGTAAAACCATATCTGATGGAGGTATTACAAAATAAAAATGAGATAAGTAAAAATATTATTGAGGTATTACATTATAAAAAAGAGGTAATTAAATACATAAATGAGGTAAATTATGATATTATTGTGGCTTTTTATGATAAAAGTGAGAAATGCTATAAAATGCATGATTTATTTCACCCGATAATAAACCTGCACCGGGTAATGTGCCATTTCAAACTGAAATAAAAAAGGGTACTGTTTTCACAATACCCTTTTTACAATTTAAGTATATATATATTAATATACCATAAGTTTTCTTGAAACTGTTGCTCCTCCTTCTGCTTCAAATACTACTAAATAAGCACCGGGCAGTACGTCAGAAACCCCAAGTGTTATTTTAGAAGCTCCTATTGGTTTAGCTGCAGTACCAAAACTGCGCACTAATACACCACCCATCGTGTACATTTTTGTTGTAATATTTGCAGCCTTCGCTAAAGTAAGATTGGCATCAGCACTAATATCGGCGGGGTTTGGAGTTAATACAATGCCTGCAATAATTTCTTCCTGTATTGGTGAATCTGAATTTACATCTGCAGAATCATTTACTAAGGCGAAATCACATGTTCCTGCAGCAAGATTCGTAGCCCTGAAAAATCCTCTTCCATGAGAACCTATATAAATTGCTTTGCAATCCTGATCTCTGATAAATCCTTCACGAATTTCCAGTACGGGTACACTTCCAATTAAAGAAGTTTCCTGTGTCCAGTCGCCCCCTGTAGAAATATCATAAGACCAAACACCAAATTCAGTCGCTGCGAGAATATAATTTGAATTATACATTTCCATCAAAATTCCAAATACAGGAACATTAGGAAGTTCATTAGCTAAAGAAACAAAAACTGCATCACTGTCGGTGAGAGCATTTGTTGTATGCCATACGTTATCATCAACCCCGTATCCGGCTGTTGAAAGCACCAGCTCATCAGGATTATCCCTGTTAATACTAATGGCTGTTATGCGGGCAGCAGAACCACCTACAGGAAATATTTCAGGATATAAGAATGATGTTATGCCTGCAAGAGCGGGATCAAATACATCATCAATATAAGTGAGATCAGCAGTTAATAAACCATCCAGCCTGTACAATCTTCCTGTTGCTGTTCCTACATAAACTGTATTTCCGCTGTTATCAAATTCAATGGAAGATACAATACCAAAAGTGGAGGGTAATATCTTAAACCACTCAGCTGCTTCTGTTGAATTGAACAAAGCACCATCAGTTACCCAAAGATTTGAGTTGGTAGCAAGATATAACCTGCTTTCTGAAATTCCTGATTTTGTTAAAGTTATATCCCGGCCTTCATAGTTTACTACATCATTAAGTACGTAAAAGCTACCGCTGCCTACAGGATATTCAACCGTACCTCCAAAGAGAACAGATTTGAATGTTTCGTACAGATCCCAATTTTCCCATAATTTGAAAACCGGCATGAACTCACCCCCATTATCAGGCAATCCATTCGGGTTACATGCACCTGTTCCCGTTCCGCCTAATTTATCAATATTACAATCAAGTATATTTGAAGATGTATTCCCAGCATTTACTGAGCGGCGCATATCACCAAAATAAACTGCACCAAATAAATAGTCTGTTCTGATTCTTGATACTTCACCCCTGCTCCCATCACCACCTAATACACCTATTGCCTGCAATGCACTGCTTTCTAAAAAGTTTACATATTGTGTTCCGTTATCCTGCGATCCACCAATCGGGTCGCCGAATAAACCGAAGCCCACTCCATTTGCCTGGTAAGTTGAATAGCCTGTATTCATTGTTTGAAAATCAGGATAATCGTCCTGTGCATTTAAAGTTCTTGATACACCGCCATCCGAGCCGACATACATCGTGTTTCCTTCCGTATCGTTAGGATTAAATATCATAAAATGCACATCGGCATGAATGTATTTTGAAAAAAATTCAGGATAGAACCAAGCACTCATTGGGGTCCATGCAGCAGTAGAAGCTCTCCATGTATATGTTTCGAAAGTTCCGCCAATATATACCCTGTCTCTGTCAACAGGATTAACTACTATACAAATGTTCCAATATCCCTGCCCGTTCAGATCATTAAATAAACCACCCCCAGCAGTAGATATAGCGGAAAAACTTGCTCCCCCATCTGTTGAACGATAAATGCCAAGCATTTCACTTGTAGAGGAACTTATTGCATAAGCATAAGAATAATTAGGATCAGAAGGGGCAATAGCAATATTCATTCTGCCAATACCGGAAGGCAATCCTGAGCCTAGTTGATTGTATTCTGTTATATCTGATGAAGATACAGTTTTATAATATTTATTGTTGTAAACAGCATGCACATTTCCGTTTACGTCAAAGGTTACATCACTTGCAACAAATCCACTCATAGCAGATCCGGCAGAACATGCACTCCATGAATCACCCGCATCTTCAGAATACCACAAACCACTGTTTTGCGCAGCAACAAGTTTATTTGCATCGGTAGGGTGGCATGCAATCCTGTTGATCTTTGTCCATGCGCCTGAATTACCTCCTAAGGTTCCAGGAGTAGGTTCTGTATCTTCTAATAAAGTAAAACTCATACCATTATCTGTGGATTTATATATACCGTTTCCGGGAAATCCAGGTGAATAGCTACCCGACCCATCAAAATAACTTGCCTGTGATTCACCTCCGCCAATATATATATCACCATTTGTTGCTACAGCTATAGAGGTTACCGATAATGCTGCTAAAGTTTCATTTGCAGGCGAAGGGTACCAGTCAAGTCCTCCATTATCAGAAATAAACAAGCCACCACTTACACTTCCAGCATACATCCTCGATGGATTTCCTTTATCAAAAGCAATTGTTCTTGTTCTTCCGCCAACATTATTTGGCCCCATGTGTTCCCATGTAAGATCAAGTATACTTCTACCCCTGCTTCCTGCTTTTTGCAAGGCAAGCATCACTTCTCTTCTACCATTTAATATATCATCGAGTTCTAATTTCCCCGTTGCAGGGTTAACTCTCAGGCTGTTGAGGTATTTGATATATTCACCTGCGTTCTCACCTTCCTTTTCCTCATAATTTTCAACTTTATCATGCCCGTTACTGCTATCAATTTTTGAATTTGTTATCAAAAATGAAATAGTTATAAAACATACTGTAAGGAGCAGCGGTAAAGTAATTTTTCGTCTCATGTATTCTAATTTTTGGGTGAAATTACAAAATAAAATAATTGAAAATTAACAGTAAAGATAATTTGACTGGTGGCTTACAATATATGCCTTTCGGCATGATAAGAACTGCGGACCAATGCTCCGCTCTCCACATATTTGAAACCCTTTTCCAGACCTATTGTTTTAAAATGAACAAAAGTTTCAGGGGGAATAAATTCTTTAACTTCCAAATGCATTTTTGTTGGTTGCAAATATTGACCGAGCGTTAAAACATCACAACCGTGTTGAAGCAAGTCGTCCATGACAGCATAAACCTCATGTTTTGTTTCTCCAAGCCCTAACATAACTCCGCTTTTAGTGCGTTTACCAAAATCTTTAGTTCTCTTTATCTGCTCTAAACTCCGTTCATATTTTGCCTGCGGACGAACAAGTTTATATAATCTTTTTACTGTTTCCATGTTATGGGAAACTATTTCCTGCTCTGCTGATATCATTAAATTTAAGGCATTCCAATTTGCCTTTACATCAGGTATTAAAGTTTCAATAGTTACATGCGGCGTTCTTTTTTTTATTTCAACAATTGTATTATACCAAATTTCAGCACCACTATCTTTTAATTCGTCTCTGTTTACTGAAGTAATAACTGCATGTTTTACACCCATCAACTCAATTGCTTCTGCTACACGATAGGGTTCATCAATATCTAATTCCGTTGGCCTGCCTGTTTGTACTGCACAGAATGAACAAGACCTGGTGCAAACATTTCCGAGGATCATAAAAGTGGCCGTTCCTTCGCCCCAGCATTCACCCATATTCGGGCAATTTCCGCTTTCGCAGATTGTATGTAATTTGTAAGTATCAACTAATTGGCGAACCTTTCTATAATTTTCACCTGTAGGTAATTTTACTTTAAGCCATGGTGGCTTTCTGTTTACCCTTTCTTGTGTTTCAGCAGATTGTAAAATTGGAAGATCTAACATGTACAAAAATGATTACCATTTTTTTCCAAACTGTAAAGTTAGATATAAGTAGACAAAATATGGCTTGTTGTTTTCAACTATCATCATAGGAATATCTTTAATATAAAATTCCCCCCCAATACCAACTTCAAGGGCCTTAACAAAATCATCATATGTTGCCCAGTCGAAATTTATTCCTGCTTTGCCAAATGCACCGGGAATAATACTTATTTCACTAAATCCTTTTGTAAACCCGGAGTATCCATAAATACTTGTTGCATCCAGAAAATAAGAAGCAGTAGAATCAGAATATTTTTCAGGAATTATATTACCTGACCCATCCTCCTCATACCAAACATCAAGATAATAAGGTTTTACAAAACCAAGAGATGGTCCCACAACATAATCAAAATTTATTTCAAAACCATTCTTTTCCGCTTTTTGTCCAAGCAAAAATTTATTTCCATATCCGGCTTTTGCAGCAAAAAAACTGTTTTTCTTTCCGTATACGAAAGGTTTGGGAGAATCGTAAGGAATTGCTATAGTATATTCGTTTACTTTTTTTAATTCTTTTGGATGTTTCAGAAAGTTTATTTCAAAATAATAAAGTCTTTCTTTTTCATAAGTTATATGTTTAGTAAGATCACTAAATATTCCCCAGCCTGCATTAGATGTTTTCAAACCGAAGCTTAGTTCGGTATCGTAAACTAATCCTTTTGATTTTGTTCCTGTGTTCTTATTGATAGTAACTGCTTTTCCGCTTCCATCAGAGTTGGAAGTCTCAGTCTGAGCAAAAAGCGCAGAAGCCGAAAACATTATGATCAAAATTGCGGGAATAAGCTTCATCGCATAATATTACAAATATTATTTCAATCAATTGCAACATGTAACGATAGAATTGTCATGAATGTTTCAAAAGTTTTTGGGAGATTGTTTTTGAAGGATACAAACACCGGCATATATTGTAAAATAAAATGGATACACCCAAAAAAGGCATGTATCCGATACCTAACATTTAAGTTATAATTTCTCTTTAAGCTGCGGTTTCAACAACTATTGACCCGGTTTGAGTGATCTTATTAGGGCAACCTTCTCTATGACATGATGAAAGTGAAGTACCTAATAAAAGCAGTAAACCAGTTGCGAGGAGCAGTTTACGGAATGATGTGATATATTGCATATTCAAAATTATGTGGTGTAAACTAAAGGATTGTTATTTCAGTTCAATAAGTTTTGCACATTAACGCAAAGCCTATGAATATTATTTCATTCTGCGAAACTACAAAAGATTTTTTCGTATTTGCGAATTCAGAATATCTTTCGCAATAAATTGATGAGATGCGGATACATTTAGTTGCACTCGGGGGAGCTGTGATGCACAACCTTGCCATTGCATTAAAAAACAAAGGTTATACGATAACAGGCAGCGATGATGAAATATTTGAACCTTCCCTTTCAAGATTGCAACAGCATGGTTTGTTACCGGAACAACCGGGCTGGTTTACGGAAAAAATAACTTCTTCCTTAAATGCTGTTATTCTCGGTATGCATGCAAGGGCTGACAACCCTGAATTATTAGAAGCACAAAGATTGAATATCTCTGTATACAACTTTCCTGAATACGTTTATGAGCAATCTAAAAATAAAAACAGAATTGCTGTTTGCGGCAGTCATGGAAAAACTACTATTACTTCAATGATAATGCATTGCTTAAAAAAAGCAGACAGGGATTTTGATTATTTAGTGGGAGCGCAATTAGAAGGTTTTGAAACGATGGTGCAGCTAAGTGATGCAAATACAATTATTATTGAAGGAGACGAATATTTTGCATCAGCCTTAGATAAAAGACCGAAATTCCTTTTTTATCAACCACACATTACATTAATAAGCGGAATTGAATGGGATCATTTTAATGTATTTCCTACTTGGCAAGATTACAAAAATCAATTTATACAATTAATTAATAGTTTACATAAAGACTCTTTTTTAATTTATAATGCTGAAGATAAAAATATTGATGAAGTTTTAACAGCCTCAACTTGCAAAGCGCAACTCCTCTCATATGCTACACCAAATTATATTATTACAAATGAAAATACATCTATTCAGACAGTGGAAAAAAAATATACATTTAATATTTTCGGAAAACACAATTTGCAAAACATGATGGGCGCAAAAAATATTTGTAACCTGATTGGAATAAATGATGAGACATTTTATTCTGCAATGCAAACATTTAAAGGTGCCTCAAAAAGATTGGAAATATTCTATAAAAATGATAAAAAAATAATTTTTCGGGATTTTGCGCATGCTCCCTCAAAAGTAAAAGCAACCATTGATGCGGTGAAAGAACAATATCTTGATAAAAGACTTATAGCATGTCTTGAGTTATATACTTTCAGCAGTTTAAATAAATCATTCATTCCCCAATATAAAAATACAATGCAAAACGCAGATGTCAGAATTGTGTATTTTAATCCGCATACGCTTACATTAAAAAAATTACCTGCTTTAACTATTGAAGAAGTAAAAAAATATTTTAACGACGACGAATTGATCGTACTTCATGACTCAAATGAAATAATTTCAATAATAAAAAAGTTAAATTTTGATAATACAGCCGTCCTGCTTATGAGTTCAGGGAATTTCGACAATGTTGATTTTAATGTTTTAACTTAAATTTGCCGCAATGTTAAAATTAGACAAGCCGCTTGCAATTATTGATCTGGAAACTACCGGAATTAATCTTGGATCAGACCGCATCGTAGAAATAAGCATATTAAAAGTTTTTCCTGATGGAAAAAAAGAGTCAAAAACATTGCGTATCAATCCTCAAAAACCAATACCCAAAGAGTCGAGCGATATACATGGAATTACAGATGAGGATGTAAAAAATTGCCCCATATTTAAAAATGTTGCGCTTGAAATAAGAACCTTCCTTGATAATTGCGATATAGCGGGATATAATTCAAATAAATTTGATCTGCCCATGCTCATAGAAGAATTTTTAAGGGCAGATATAGGTTTTGATGAGAACCGGCGTTATGTAGATGTGATGCGCATATTTACACTCATGGAAAAACGAACACTTGAAGCTGCTTACCAGTTTTTTTGCAATAAAGAATTAATCAACGCTCACAGTGCAGAAGCAGATGTGCTTGCAACATACGAAGTTTTATTAGGTCAGCTGGAGAAATATAAAAATGATTTAAAACCGGATATTCAAGCGTTGCATGAATTTACAAAAGACGGTGATTTTGTTGATTTTGGAAGAAGAATGATCTATAAAAATGAAAAAGAATATTTTAATTTCGGCAAATACAACGGACAAGCTGTGGAAGATGTGTATAAAAGGGAACCCCAATATTTTGACTGGATAATAAATAATGATTTTCCATTACATACAAAGCTTAAATTAAAAATGATAAAACTCAGATTAAAACAACCTAAAAACTAATTCATTTAAAAACTCCAGCCTTGCCCTCTACCCTTATAGTTATACCCACCTATAATGAATATGCAAACATTGCAGACATTATTCATGCAGTGTTATCACTCCCTCAACTGTTTGATCTTTTAATTATTGATGATAATTCTCCGGATGGAACAGCAAATGCTGTAGAAGCTTTAAAAAATATTTATCCTGAAAGATTACATCTTCAAACCAGGCCGGGAAAATTAGGTTTAGGTACTGCATATATAAAAGGATTTACATGGGGTATGGAACATCAATATGATTATATAATTGAAATGGATGCAGATTTTTCTCATAACCCGAATGACATACCGAGATTATTGGAAGCTTGTACAAATGGGGCTGATGTTGTAATAGGCTCACGGTATGTAAAAGGTGGTAAAGTGGAGAACTGGCCAGCCGACAGAATTCTTTTATCTAAATGGGCTTCTGTTTATGTGCGATTAATTACATGGATGCCGGTGAAAGATACAACGGCAGGTTTTGTTTGTTATAAAAGAAAAGTATTTGAAAAAATAGATCTCAATAAAATTAAATTCATTGGTTATGCATTTCAGATCGAATTAAAGTTTGCAGCATGGCGAAGCGGGTTTCATATGCAGGAAATTCCTATTACTTTCAAAGACAGGGAAAAAGGAATTTCCAAAATGAGCAAGGGAATTTTTAAGGAAGCTGTAATTGGCGTATTAAAAATGAAATGGCAAAGTTTTTATTCGAATTACCTGCGCAAATAAAAAATAATAACTTCATAAATTAATTTTTGTTAACTGCATAAATGCGAAAACAAAATAATAAATACAAACAGCAACCCCCTGTTCGCAAGAAACAGGGTACATCTCCCGGCACATTAGTTTATACCGGCAAAGAAAAGCCTGAAAGAATTATTGTAACTGCCATTCATTATAACGAACATGTTTTTGAGGAAACTGAGATATTAAAAAACCAGATAAAAAGACACACCGCAACAGACAAAACTATTACATGGATAAATGTAGAAGGATTAACGGATATCAGTATTATTGAAAAAACAGGCAGTGAATTTAATTTACATAATTTATTACTGGAAGACGTTTTAAATGTTTATCAAATTCCTAAACTGGATGATTATCATGAATCAGGAATTTTATTTATTACATTAAATGAATTCAAATTAATAAATAATAC
>JACMJP010000442.1 GCA_014380545.1 Chitinophagales bacterium
TCATCTGTTGCACCATCGCAGTCATTATCTATATCATCACATATATCTGTTGCACCAGTATGTTTTGCAGAATTAGTATCATCGCAATCATCGCTGTTCGAAACATATCCAGGTGCAAAACAAGTAATTAAAAAATCTGATGGATCACCATAACCATCTCCATCATCATCAGCATACCATGTTGGCTGACCAACTATATTCGGATCACTACTGTCAATTAATCCATCGCAATCATTATCTAATCCATCGCATATTTCGGGAGCGTTTGGATATATTGTTGAATTTGTATTATTACAATCGCCTGCCTGTGCAACATAAGATACAGGGGCATAACAACCAAAAGCTAAAGATGTACTGTTTCCGAAACCATCTCCATCTCCATCATAAAACCAGGTCATTAAACTAAATAAATCAAAAGATGGATCATCAAAGTCAACTTCACCATCGCAATCATCATCAAACTCATTGCATATTTCTGCAGCATCAGGATTTACATCAGGATTAATATCGTTACAATCGTTTCCAACATAATAAACCTCAGAAGGAAGAACATAACCCGATGGAGGATTGCATCCTACAAAAGTATTTCCTGTACTGAAACCATCTCCATCAGTTTCTTCAAACCATATAGTAGAAGGATTTATTTCATTATCAAAATCATTGCAATCAGTATTATCAAATACATAACCCGATGGTGGTGTTAACCTGCAAAAATCTACCGGTAATAACGGATCGCCATAACTGTCACCATCCTCATCAGCATACACTGTTATAAATTCATGAACAAGAGGTTTATTATCACTGCAATCAGTATTGTTTGTTGAATAACCTGTGGGTGCAGTGCTTGAACACAACATCGCTGATATATTTGAACCGTAACCATCTCCATCATTGTCCAGATAATATAATTGAGGGGTGTGAACTGTTGCATCATCATCATCACAATCAGTATTGTCAGAAACATATCCTGTTGGTACAATGCATGCAGATATTGAATTTGCTGCATCACCAAAACCATCTTCATCTGAATCGGCATAAAATATTAATTCTCCGCCTTCATCAATGAATCCATCACAATCATCATCAATTAAATTACAAACTTCAGTAGCAGTTGAGTTAATTAAACTATTCGTATCATCGCAGTCTGTATTATCAGAAACATAACCTGATGGGGTTATGCAAGATTCTATAGAATTTGTTGCATCACCAAATCCATCATTGTCCAGGTCAGCAAAGAATGTAAACGGTGTAGAACTTAATCCGTCAACCCAGTTGCCTGATGTACTATTCAGCGAAAAATTATTAAGTGTACCATCATAATTATTATCAGTTTCATCAATTAAAGTTGTAACTCCTGTATTATTTCCATTTGCTGTTCCCTGATCAAATTTATAATAAGCAATTAATGAGGTTGGGAGAATTCCATTTAATTCACATGCATTATTTGCAATTTCACTATCCGTTCTTGCAACATTCCAAATGCGGACTTCATCCATTACGCCGTTTAACTGTGTTTGACCAATGCCTCCGCCAACTTCTTCCGAAACTCTGCCTAATACCCATGGCTGAACACTTGAAGAGATACTAAAGTCCAATGAATCAAGATCAACCAATATTCCATCTATATATAATGCTGCAAATTCATTTTGTTTATATACCGCAGCAACATGATACCAGGTGTCAATACTTAATGAATCAGAAAGTACTTCTGCATCTACAGAATAATCATCGCCCGATGATAAATCCATATAAAATCTACCACTACTCCACCCAAAATGGATAGGAAAATTAGTAATTGAAGTTGCAAAATAACTGGATTTCGAAATTAAATGATGTGCATGAGCACCTGTTTCATCGATTTTAAAAAAACCTTCAAGAGTAAATTCTGATGTAAGATTTTCAGAGTTCATTCCTAAATCAACATAATCATCTGCCCCATCAAAATCAAGTGCGTTATTGTTTATTTCAGGATCAATTCCATCACAATTTTCGTCAATTCCATTTCCAGGTATTTCAGTAGCTGCAGGGTTTATTAAATTATTTGCATCATCACAATCAGTGCTATCTGAAACATATCCGGCAGGTGCTGAGCAATCTTCAATTGTTGATGTTGCATCACCAAAAGAATCGCCATCGGTGTCAGCATAAAATGTTTGCGAGCTGCCGTTTGATTCCAGTTTTACTATCCAATAGTCTGCTCCGGTGTACGGGTCAGTAACATCGCCATTGATGGATGCGCTGAAGCCGGCTACTATAAACCCGCAATCTGAAGTTTGTTCTATGGAGTTTGCAATTTCGAAATATGATCCTCCTAGACTTTTTGTCCAAATAGTATCACCAGAAGTATTTAATCTTATTATCCAGTAGTCTCTATCACCGTGATTACCTGAAACATCAAAATTATTAGAGTTAGCATGTCCGGCGATTATATATCCGCCATCAGATGTTTGATGTGAAGCTCTCGCCTCTTCATCGGCTGTACCCCCAAAAGCATTTTGCCACACAATATTTCCTGTGTCATCTAACTTTAATACCCACATATCATAGGCACCGTGATTACCAGAAACGTCACCATTATTTGAAATCGTTGTACCTGATACTAGATAACCTCCATCAGATGTTTGTTCAACGAATTTACCAATATCGGCTTGTGACCCCCCAAAGGTTTTTGCCCAAGTTATATCTCCTGATGCATTGAGTTTAACAACCCAATAATCATATTCTCCTCCATGATAACCAGAAATATCACCATCAATAGAACCAGTAAACCCTGCAACTATATATCCTCCCTCAGTAGTTTGTTGAGAAGAAAGTAAATATTCAGAACCTGTTCCGCCCAATGCTTTAGTCCATATTAAATTACCAGTTGCATCGAGTTTTACAACCCAACAATCAGTACCCCCGCCTGGATTATGATGACCGGAAACATCCTCATTATTAGAATAAGTATATCCGGCAATAAAATAGCCCCCATCAGATGTTTGCATAACAGAGCGGGCATAATCATCAAAGTCTCCTCCCAATGATTTTGTCCAAATTGTATCACCGAAGGAATTAAGTTTGAGTATCCAACAATCAATTGATCCATGATTACCATGCACATCATCGCCTGTAGAGTTGGAATTACCTGCTACGATATAACCACCGTCAGATGTTTGTTTAATATCATAAGCATAATCATCTCCGAATCCTCCATAAACTTTTGTCCATGTAGCATCTCCTGAGGAATTAAGCTTTATAATTCCATAATCGAAAGAGCTTCCATGGAGAGTGTTTAAATTTCCGACAGCACCTTCTACAGATGCAGTGTATCCAGCCACGATATAACCACCATCATCAGTTTGATGAATAACGTTTGCTTCATCAACATATGTGGCACCATAATTTTTCGCCCATTCAATTGCTGGTGAACCACCTGATGGCGCATTAATATTAACTGAATAATCTTCAACCTCTCCAATATCTGTAAATGGAGAAATATTACACGGATCAATAATATTATCCACTTGAATATAGCCACAGAAAACCCGAAGTAGCGTACTTCCTGTAAGTGCTGTCAAGGGTACAGTAAAAGTTATTGTTCCTGATGGAGCTGGAAAAAAATAAATGTCAACCATTGCCAATCTTTCATCAGTTTCAAATATTTCATTCTGGTCGTAATCAATCCACACATTATATTCATCTGTGTTTGGTCCGTAAATAGTCAGCGTATAAGTGTTGCCTGGAATTAAGGTAGCTGATAAAGCTGTAAAGTCATTCCACTCAGCGCCGGAGCCTGAAGTATTATCAACTTCTTCGAGAACGAACCGATCAATATAGTCATCAAAAAATACTACTTCACCGAAATCAGGAATGCAGTATTGTGCTTTTGCATTGTTGGATAATATCACTATTAGTGATGAAATTAAAATAGTGATTAGAAATTTTTGTAATAAAGTTTTCATAATGTTTAATTTTTTTGTGAATAAATAATAGTGTGAAATTCTTTTAATGGAACTGTATAGGTCAATCACCAATACTGGTGATTTTGGGTTTTTGTTAATTTCACATTGTGATATACTTTTTGCTGAGAGTTACATTTTTCAATTCTTCCAAATATTATTGTTTAATAATTTTACAGATGTATTTCTTCTCATCCTTCTCAAGAATTAAATAATAAACACCCGGCAGATAATGTTGAATATTTAGCCTCATTTCATTTCCTTCAATTATTTCTGTAGATAATATTTGTCCATATCCGGAAAAAATTTTCACAGAGCCATTTTGAAATTCAGTTATATGATCAATTTTTACATACTGTGTTGCAGGATTTGGATAAACTTCAATTGCTGATTTTTGTTGATTGTCATTTCCCGCTATCCTAAAAACGGGAACAGTAAATATGATTGTGTCAGAATACAAAGTGTCGCCCGTAAAACAAATGCAGGAGACAAATACAGAATAAGTAATTCCGGATAATACGTCGGCAATAACATATGCATCTGTTGCCTGAATAATTTCAGAATTACCGCTTAGTGTATCTGTGAATATAACTGTGTAATCACCTGTGGAATCTCCCTTATCCCAGGTAATTATTGCCTTGAGATTGGTCAACAGTGAATCATTGAAGCTTACGTTTAATGGTGGATTACACAGGTCAGGCTGATCTATGGCTATTTCTGATAAAACATTTGCAGAGCCGTCGCCTTTCCCGCCGTAAAATATTTGCGCATATGCATTGCTAAAGTATATATGTAAAATAGCAATGCTGATTAATAATACTGTGATTTTCATTTTGTGATTTTTTAGAAGTGTGTTAAAAAAGTGTGTTTGTTAAAATTATTTTAGGCCATAAACAAATCGCCAACCTATATTATGATCTCTTGCGTTAAGGGTTTTGTTTGAAGTTTCTCTATCGCTTATCCTTAATTGTTGCACCGGAGAATTAAATTTACCGCCTCTCGTTCCTCCTCCATCCTTTACGGCAGGCCATGAAACTGCATTGGCAAATCCCGCAGAATTAATAGCGCCATCACCATTTATATTCCTGAAATTTCTTCCATCAATTGTACTGTAATTTACTATCCGCTCTCCAATGCTTCCGCTTAATTCCATGATACCATAAAATGAAGCACCGGTTTCTATTCTTGAGTGATTAGGAGAACTTGCTGCAAAAATTCCCACCCTTGCAGGGCCGTTTAAACTGCCTAATGTTTCTCTGTAAATTGCATTCCCTGCAATAATTGATGGGTTTGCAATCAACTCACTATCTGATCCGCAGTTAATAAATTCATAATCTGAATGATAAATTTGAGTTGTGCCCCATGCAAATTCATTAGCGACAGGAATTGCAGTTCCTCTGCAAGCCTTTTCGAATTCTAATTCAGTCATCGGTCTTAAACCCGCCCAGTCAGCATATGCCGCTCCGTCTTTAAAATCCAAAAAATCAAGTGGCAGGTCTGGTGCATTGCAATAATATTTTTCAGCGATTGTATCATACACAATTGCATATCTGCGGGGATCTTTTGGTGAGCTAGCCGGATCATAATATCTTGCTGTCGCTTGCAGTGGCTCTAATGTATTTAAAAAATCAGTATACTGAGATTGCGTAAGTTCATACTTCATACAATAAAATGCCTTATATCCATTCGGATAATCTGTGTAAGATGCTGGTGGAAAACCCGGAGGATAACCTCCTGATTTTGTATTTAAGATGCCGGTATTTCCGGAAGGTTTTACTGTAGCATCTGCTGTATTTATTGTTATAAGTACAAAATGATTTAGTTCCGTTCCTCCGCTGCCTAAAGCAAATGCCCCTGTTGGAACATATACCATTTCCAGCGCAAATACTTCTATTTTCAGAATGTCGTTTATATCTACACTATCATAATTCCATTTTATGCTTACATCTGTATAATTTACATTTCCTTCTCCGGGTAATTCCCTGTAAATAAATACACCTGTTTTTTCAGGAACAGATTTAATTACTCCATTAATTGGTGCAATATTACCTGTGCTGTCCAGCATTGCATGATGCCATTTTTTATCTGCTGTCTGATATTTACAAAATAACCATACTGCATCCCAATTATAAGGTGAAGATTCTGTTCTCCAGGAATTTTCCCAGGAGACGTCCACATGTATGATTGCGAACTCCTCTGCATTGTTAAGGTTGATGCGCAGGTTTGACACCTGCAGGTTATTTGCAGAAGATGCAAAAAACAGGAACATAAAAAAGATAAGTGCGGAGTTTCTTTTACTGCAAGCCGCCGCTTTACTTTGCATTTTTCTTTGAGGTTTCATTTTTGTGTTTTTTAAGTGTGATAAATATTGTTTTAAAAATTAAACATCCACTCTTTTAATATTTACTTGTTTTATATTTTCCTTCAGGTAATTCATCAAAAGCTTATTTATTTTTTATGTTTTCGTTTTGTGAACACCTGTGTTATTCATCGTTATTTATGAATGCATATATCAGAAATAACAGCAGATAACATCAGTATTAATATTGAAACTAAAATGACTACAAGCATTTTTTGAAATAAAATTTTCATAATCTTTTTTTTAATGAATGAATGATGCTGTAAAATTCTTTTAGGCGTACCCGGTTTGTCAATCACCAGAGATGGTGTTTTTTTTACCCTGCAATTTTTCTTCGTTTACTGGTACTATTTCTTCTTATCAAAATGGAATTTCACCATATCTGGTGATTGACAATAAGGTTGTGAGCAGATTTACTTTGTAATAAATGTATTTCCTCAATTAAATAAAACAACTATGAAAAACACTTATGTCTTTAAAGAGATCAAACACTCAGGAGAGTTAAAACGATTTCTTCATTTGCGATACGAAACTTATTTAAGAAGTGCAAATAGTCACTTCATAAAAACAAATGAACATCATCTTGACATGAATATTTTTGATGTGTATTCAAAACATTACGCACTCATGTGCGGAGATGATTGTGTTGGGTATATGCGGGTCATTTTTCCCAAAGATGACTATCAGAATAAAGAGATTCTTATTATGGGTCAGAGACATGGGCTGATCAATGACGAAGACGATGAACATGCTCCGTATCCTTTCCTCAGCTATGAAGGGGTTCCTAAAAGTCATTGGGATTTTTATAATGAATCATTAAGGCTCAAACAAAAAGTGATTGAAGGAAGCAGGTTGATCGTGCTGCCCGAATACCGTTCTATTCGAATTGTTAAATTTTTATTTGAATGTTCTGTAGCATTGCATAAACCTGAAAGTAATTCCTTTAACTGCATAGTAAATTGCTGCCCCAATCATTGCCGGTTTTACCAGCACTACGGTTTCAATCTGATTGGAAACGAAACCTATTTTGTAAATAATATTCCTAAAGCATCTTTATCACTTCCTAAAACCCCTCAATTTTTAAATCCAAAATTTGATGAGATGGCTACAGAATTCAATGAAACACAAAAAATAAAATTACAGGCATGAAAAATAAAATTATTTCCATTCTCTTTTTTAATGGTCTCACTTATTGTGCACCATTAATAACAACAATCAATTTATTGTTTACAATCCAGATGCTTCTTCTTAATATAATTGCGATCCTGCTTTTCATCACTCAACCATCACTGAGTGTGAAAGAAACAATGGACAAAGAAAAGTCAGATAAGTTTTCCGTAGCACTCATTATTGCAGGATGCATAATTTGTCAAATATTTTCTGTTATTGAATGGGCATGCTTCAGAAGATCATTTCATGATTTTACATCAGATACTTTTACTTTTTTGGCTATCACATTTATTATATGCGGATTAATATTGAGAATATCTGCTATCCGAACACTTGGAAAATATTTTACGGGTACTGTGCAAATCCAGGCTGATCAAAAGATCATTCAATCCGGCGTATATAAATTCATCCGCCATCCCAGTTACATGGGAGCTTACCTGGTAATGGTTGGAAATGCCATCTTGTTGCATGCATATATTGGTATTTGCATTTCACTGGTTGCCATGTTCGCTGTTTATTATTTTCGCATCAAAGTGGAAGAAACTGAATTAATAAAAAACTTTGGAGCGCAATACTCAGAATATAAAAAAAGAACCAAAAAATTGATTCCTTATATTTATTGATCCTGATCCCAGAGATCAATTTTAATTCGCAAAATTTACCTGATGAGTTTTTCATTGATTGCTTTTGCAACTGCTTCTGTTTTTGTAGCTACATGCAGTTTCTCATATATATTTTTTATATGAGAGTGTACAGTTTCGTAAGAAATAAAGATCGTGTCAGCGATCTTTTGATAAGAGAAACCTTTTACTAAATAATTTAATATTTCCATTTCCCGTTCTGTGAGGCGGTAATCTTTTTCTGCAAGTTCTGTTTCAGTAAGATGTGTTTTAAATAAATGTAAAACCTTTTTTGCTATAACAGGCGTCATGGGTGCGCCACCGGCATACACTTCTTTTATAGCTTCCAGAATTTGTGCGGGCGGTGTTGTTTTTAAAATATAACCATCAGCTCCAAAACAAATAGAGTAAAATACTTTATTGTCATCATCAAAAATAGTTTGCATAATAATTTTGATGATTGGTTTTTCTGTATGTAAGATCTTTACAGCATCAATGCCTGAAATACCCGGCATTTCAATATCCATCAGCACAACATCGGGATCTGCCTTTTCAATATCCTTCAATAGATTATTGGCATTGGAAAAACCGCCGCCCCATTCAAAACCTTCAGTTCCTTTCAGGATAACACTGAGTGCATCCCGTATTTTTTTGCTGTCGTCAAATATTGTTACTCTAATACTCATAAGTTTTATTTTTTACAAAGTTCTTTCTAAAAACACCACCCGGCAATAACCACTTCAGGTGAAATTTAATTGCAGATGAATGGATGTTCCGGCTCCTGGTTCAGAATCTATTTTTAATTGCGCATGCATTGCTTCTGCTCTTGAGCGGATGTTTCTGATACCGTTTCCATCCTGTTCTTTATTGATATTAAAACCTTTGCCGTCATCTTTTATTTCTATGTCTATGAGGTTACTGTTTTTCTTTATGGAAAGATATAAGTTAGCGCACCCGGAATATTTTACAGCATTATTAATGCTTTCTTTCAGGATGAGATAAATATTTCTTCTTTTTTCCATTTGCATAATTATATTATCAAAATTTTCAGAAGTATTAAAATGCAACTGGATATTTTTTGTTTCGCTGATCTTGTGCGCATAGTTTTCAATCCTGGTAATTACATTTTCAAAACTGTCGTTGCGGGGATTAATGGTCCAGATAATATCACTCATATCATCCATCATTTCCCGGCTGTTATTGCTAATGTCATCCAATAAACTCATTGCTTCCTCTTGTTTATTACTTTCCATTTGCTGTTTTGCAAAGTCGCTATACATGCTGATGCTGCTGAGTGTACTGCCGATCTCATCATGCAGGTCGCTGCTGATGCGGCTGCGCTCTGTAGTAATTCTTTTTTCATACTCCAGTTTTTTGCGAAGCTGGCGGCGGCTGAATAATAAACCGATAATAATTAAAGATAAAACAGATGACCCGATAGTGATCCTGTTTGTTAATTCTTTTCTTTCAATCCGTCGTTCCTGTAATGTATTCTCTATTTCCTGTAATGTATTCTCTTTTTCCTTTTGTGCAATTATTTTTTCTTTTTTTTCGGTTTCGTATTTGGTTTGTAATTCGGCAATAGCTCTGGATTTTTCTTCTGCAAAAATTGAATCGTCATACAGTATAAATTGATTCAGATAGTCATAGGCTTTTTTGGGATCACCCAATTCATCATAAATTATAGCCAGGTTTTGATAGTTTATCCTTAAAATTTTTTTATTATCCTCTTCCAAAGCCAGTAAATTACTTTCTTTTAAATATTGGATAGCATTTTTATTATCATTTTTCAGCATATAAAGTAAGCCGATATTACTTATAGGTACGCAAGCTTCTAATAACTCATTTTTTTTATAGAATATCTCTGATTTCTTAAAATAAAACATTGCACTATCAAGATCAGTTTTTGAACGATATTGATAAGCAAGACCGGCATTATTATATGCATCTGCATATAATTCTGCATCTATCTTTTCATTTTCTTCCGCCAAAAAAATTTGTAAATATTGTAAAGCTTCATCATATAAAAAATTTAAAGATGTATCAGCGCCGGCGCTATCTATTAAAGTCGAGCTAATCCCATGATAAGAGCGATAAATTTTGTTTCCCAGCTTACTTAGTTGTGCTAAAGAGAGACTTTGTTTGTGATTGTCTAATGCCTGTTTATAGTCTCTATTGCGGTAATAGTCCAGTGCAAGGTTATTTAAATAATCAATCAGATTGACTGTGTCCTTAAATGCCTGCCCAATGGTTACTGCTTCCAGATGATAGTAAATAGCAGAA
>JACMJP010000058.1 GCA_014380545.1 Chitinophagales bacterium
ATGTGATGAATCATGGCAGGGTGACAACAATAGATGGTTCCAAATTTTATGATCTTTCTATCACTAAAAATGTAGCAACCTTATTAATAGTGGCTATTTTATTAATTGTAATATTCACATCTGTTGCCAGAGGATACAAAACAAATGAAGGAAAAGCACCAAAGGGTTTGCAATCTCTTATGGAGCCGCTCATTTTATTTGTGCGGGATGAAGTAGTGAAACCCAACCTCGGTAAAAAAACAGACAGGTATCTTCCCTATATGATGACATTGTTTTTTTTCATCTTATTTGGAAATTTACTTGGATTGATTCCGTTTATTTCAAATCCGAATTTAACAGGAAATATTACAATAACTGCTGCGCTTGCACTAATGACATTTTTATTGATTAACCTGCATGCGAACAAATATTACTGGGGACATATTTTTAATCCGCCGGGTGTTCCGCTCTGGGTAAAATTTATTTTAGTGCCCATAGAAATTGCTGGGATATTTATCAAGCCTGTTGCATTGATGATTCGTCTTTTTGCGAATATAACTGCCGGGCATATTATTATATTAAGTTTGATAGGATTGATTTTCATTTTTGGAAAAGCAGGAGAAAATTTTGGGGCAGGTATTGCCGCTTCACCAATTTCAGTTGCGTTTGCACTATTCATGAGTTTCATGGAATTATTAGTTGCCTTTTTGCAGGCATATATTTTCACGATGCTCAGTTGTTTATTTATTTCACTGGCGCAGGAAGAACATCATGAACATGCACATGAAGAAGCAGTGCATCATTAATTTGTTTTTATTTAATCATATAAAATAGAATTATTATGTTATCATTAATGACAATTTTACAAGAAGCAACACAGATCAATGGTATTGCTGCTATCGGTGCGGGTTTGGCTGCTATCGGTGCAGGTATTGGTGTGGGTCGTATTGGTGGATCAGCACTTGAGTCAATGGCTCGTCAGCCGGAGATGTTGGGTGATATCCGCACAAACATGATCGTTGCTGCGGCACTTGTTGAGGGAGTTGCGCTGTTCGCAGTGGTAATTGCTCTTTTACAAGGGTAAAAAAATTAAACTCTGTGGTAACGGTTGGTTGCCATAGAGTTTTTAATTACAAATGAGAAATGAATTTGTAATCAACAAATCGAAAATCAATAAATCATAAATAACATGGTTTTTTTAGAAGGTCAATTTGATATTGTAACACCAGATCCGGGTTTATTTATCTGGACTATTCTTGTGTTTTTAATTGTATTATTCATCCTGAATAAATATGCATTTGGGCCTATAAAAAATGCATTAAAGAAAAGAGAAGAAGGAATTTCCGAGGCATTGAACGAAGCGCAAAAAGCCCGTGAGGAAATGAAGAATATGAAAGCTGATAATGAGCGCATATTAAATGAAGCAAGGGAGGAGCGAAGTAAAATGTTGCGGGAAGCAAAAGAAGCAAGGGATACAATTGTGACAGAAGCAAGAGAAAAAGCAAATGTTGAATACAACCGGATTGTGGAAGATGCGCAGCGTCAGATTAATAATCAAAAGATGGCGGCATTAATTGAAATAAAAAATTCTGTTGGTAATATGGTTTTGGAAGTGAGTGAAAAAATATTGCGCAGAGAATTAAATAATAAAGCAGAACAGGAAGGTTACATCCAAAAATTAGTTGATGAAATAAAAGTGAATTAAAAAAGGATACAAGATGCAAGTATCAGGATACAAGATAAAAATCCTAATACCTGTATCTTGATACTTGATACAAGAAGTTAAAAACATGTCAGCAATTAAATTAGCATCACGGTACGCAAAATCTATCCTTGACCTTGCAATTGAAAAAGGTCAGCTGGAGGTTGTGATGGATGATATGAAGTCATTGAATTATGCAACAGATAACAGCCGTGAATTTTATTTAATGCTGAAAAGCCCTATCGTGAATGGAGATAAAAAAATGGAGGTTACAAAATTGATCTTCGGTGGAAAATTATCAACCATGACCGTTGAATTTATTAATATTCTCATGCGTAAAAACCGTGAGAGTTATTTACCTGAAATTATCGACGCATTCATTAAACAGTATAATCACTATAAAAATATTACAGAAGTAAAAGTTACAACAGCTCAACCAATTTCTGATGAACTGCAAAATGAAATATTACACCGTTTGCGCAGCCAGGCAGGATTAAAAGAAATTGAGTTGACAACAACAATAGATGATAGTTTGATTGGTGGTTATGTATTGCAGTGGGAGGATAAACTTATTGATACAAGTATTGCAAGAGGACTGGCAATATTAAAAGATGAGTTTGATAATAATGATTATGTGAGGAAGTTTTAAAAAAATTCGAAAACCGAAATTCGAAAAAATAAATAAATTATAAATCATAAATTGATTTTTTTAAAATCGTAATTTGTAAATAATATAAAGAATGGTAGAAGTTAAACCTGATGAAATAAGTGCGATACTGCGCCAGCAATTATCAAACTTCAAATCCGCTTCAGAATTAGAAGAAGTTGGAATTGTATTACAGGTGGGTGATGGTATTGCCCGCATTTATGGATTAAATAAAGTGAAATCCGGAGAGCTTGTAGTATTTGAAAATGGCGTTCGTGCTATCGTATTAAATCTTGAGGAAGATAATGTAGGGGTGGTATTAATGGGTAGCTCTAATGAAATTAAAGAAGGCGATACCGTACGCCGCACAGGAAATATTGCATCCATTAAAGTGGGTGAAGGAATGGTTGGAAGAGTAGTGAATGCCCTGGGTGAACCGATTGATGGCAAAGGGCCAATTAGTGGCGCTACTTATGAAATGCCTTTGGAAAGAAAAGCGCCCGGTGTTATTTATCGTCAGCCTGTTAATGAACCTTTGCAAACAGGTTTGAAACCAATTGATGCGATGATACCCATTGGTCGTGGACAAAGAGAATTAATTATTGGTGACCGTCAGACAGGGAAAACTGCAATTGCGCTTGATACAATTATTAATCAAAGAGAATTTTATGAAGCCGGAAAACCTGTGTATTGTATTTATGTAGCATGCGGACAAAAAAATTCAACAGTTGCGCAGGTAGCAAAAACATTATCTGACCATGGTGCAATGGAATATACAATTATTGTTGCAGCTTCAGCATCTGATCCGGCACCATTACAATTTTACGCACCATTTGCAGGGGCCGCTATAGGAGAATTTTTTCGTGACACAGGACGTCCTGCATTAATTGTGTATGATGACTTAAGTAAACAGGCAGTAGCATATCGTGAGGTTTCTTTATTATTAAAAAGACCTCCGGGAAGGGAAGCTTATCCGGGAGATGTATTTTATTTACACAGCCGTTTATTAGAAAGGGCTGCAAAAATTATTAATAATGATACTATCGCTTCCCAAATGAATGATCTTCCGGATGCATTAAAACCAATGGTAAAAGGTGGCGGAAGTTTAACAGCTTTACCAATTATTGAAACACAGGCGGGTGATGTTTCTGCATATATTCCAACAAACGTAATTTCTATTACTGACGGACAAATATTTTTGGAATCGAATTTATTTAATAGCGGTGTCCGGCCTGCTATTAACGTTGGTATTTCTGTAAGCCGTGTTGGTGGAAATGCGCAAATTAAATCCATGAAGAAAGTGGCCGGTACATTAAAACTTGACCAGGCGCAATACCGTGAGCTGGAGGCATTTTCAAAATTCGGTTCTGATCTGGATGCTGCTACAATGGCTGTATTAAATAAAGGAAAAAGAAATGTGGAGATATTAAAACAAAAACAATATTCTCCAATGCCCGTTGAAAAACAAATTGCTATTATTTATCTCGGAACAAAAGGTTTATTAGGAAATATACCGGTTGAGAAAATAAAAGGATTTGAAGATGCTTTTGTTACGTTCCTTGAGACACATCATAAAAATATTTTAGACGGATTAAAAGCAGGACAATTGACTGATGAAATTACATCAACATTAGAGAAAGTTGCTGCTGATATGAGCAAGCAATATAATTAATGAGTGATGAGAAATGAGTAAGGAGTATTGAATTAGAATTAAATTTTAAATAATGCATAAAGAAATCAATTAAGATAAAGTAATTAACCTAATTCAAAAAAAATGTCTTTCCCTTGAGGAAAGATAAAAGATAGGGCAATGGCAGGAAAATTAAAAGAAGTACGCACAAGAATAAGTTCGGTAACAAGCACTCAGCAAATTACCAAAGCCATGAAAATGGTGAGTGCTGCAAAGTTGCGCCGTGCACAGGATGCTATTACGCAAATGCGCCCTTATGCTATAAAGATGGGAGAGCTTCTGAGTAATATTGCTTCAGGCAGTGATGTAAAAATTGATTATGCACAGCAGCGGGAAATAAAAAATGTTTTAATTGTTGCTATTACTTCTGATAAAGGGCTTGCAGGAGCATTTAATACAAATGTTGTGAAAGCAATAAAACAAGTGATCGCAGAGAAATACAGCAAACTTTCTGCAGATAATATTCAGATCATGTTTATTGGCAAAAAAGCACATGATGTATTAAAACGCACTGCTTACAAACAAAATATTGAGCACAAAGAATTATTTCAAAAACTTTCTTTTGAAAACGTAACTACAGCAACAGGAAAAATTAAAGAAGGATTTTTAAAGGGAGAATACGATGAAGTGATGGTTGTATATAACAGGTTTAAAAATGCTGCTACTCAAATATTAGAAACAGAACAATTTCTTCCCATAAAAAAATTAGAAATACCTGCCGGAAATAAAAAACAAAATATAGATTACATTTTTGATCCGGAAAAAGAACAAATGATAGAAGAACTTGTTCCGAGGATTTTAAATACTACTTTCTTCAGATATGTTCTAGATTCAAATGCAAGTGAACATGGTGCACGGATGACAGCCATGGATAAAGCCAGTGAGAATGCAAATGAATTACTAAAAGAACTCAAGATAGCATATAACCGTGCAAGGCAAGCTGCTATTACTACAGAGCTCACAGAGATTGTAAGCGGGGCAGCTGCGCAGCAGGGTAATTAAAAAATTATTTTCAATTTTTGGTAAGCCGGATTTTTTAAAAATGGGGCTTCTTTTTTTTATTAATACACTCACCCAAATTGGGTATTTATCAGGTTTAAATTTTATAATAGTTTTACATAAAAAAACATGAGGCAATTATTTATTCTATTTCTTGCCATTTCCTTCCAATCAGTATCTGGGCAACAGTATGATTCCACATTTAATGGAAACGGATTTGTAACCGGTGCTGCACTCTTTGACGGAATAAATATGACCGAAGACCCGGCTGATATTTTGTACGAAACATCTACCGGAAAATTAATTATGCTGAATCAGTATAACGGGGGTGGATCAACGCTGCTCAGGTTTAACAGCGATGGCGCTTACGATGCAGAATTTGGCGGGGATGGCATTGAAGAATATCCTTTTATAAATACTGAATCCTTTATCAATATTTTTCAAAATGGCGATGGCTACAGATTAACAGGAAGAAATAGTCCTGAGTTTGATACATACAGCCCATTTTTAAAAGAAATAAATGCTGACGGAAGTATTAATACGGTCTTTGGAGATGATGGAATAAATACAGTGTATGGTATTGATTCATTTATTGTAAAAGCAAGTTGCAAAGGATCTTCGGGCAGAATAATTTTAGTAGGATATGAAGTTGACTGGGATATTGGGGCTGGCATCATGGCTTTTAATCCTGATGGTTCTTATGACGCAAGTTTCGGGTACAATAATTTAGAAGGATTTAACTATTCTTATTATCGAAGTGTAATGGAATTGCCTGACGGAAGGATACTTGTTGCAGGGGAAGTGCAATTTAATCCGGGAGAATTTTCTTCTGCCATGATCATGTGTTTGCTTGCGGATGGATCACTTGATGAAACATTTGGTGTTAGCGGGTTTTTATTTCCTGAACTTGCTTTTGCACATAATCAATTTGTGATTGAAGAAATAACGCTCAGTGAAGATGGAAATATTTACGGTGCCGGTTTTGTTTCAACACCAGGAGACGGTACTAAGGAAATGATTATTAAGTTTAATGACAGCGGTGAACTAATAGCAGAATTTGGTGATGGCGGTTATTATTTTCTTGATAGTATCATTGCAATTTATCCAGTGCACTTAGTTACAGATATTTCCAATAATTTATATTTAATGGAAGTAAGTCATCCTGAAGGTGATGCTACAGACCAGACAATAATTCATAAAATATTACCAAATGGGGAACCTGATTTCTCTTTTTCAAACGGAGTTCCCGGAGAATTCCTCATTCAAATACCGGGCATGGCAAGCTATTATGAAATTACCGGAAAGCAAATGATCATACAGCCGGATGGTAAATTGGTTGTGGTCGGAAAAACAGACGGGCTATCAGCCAATGATGATTTTTTTATTGGAAGAATTATAACTAACGAAGCACCAACAGCAATTGAAGAACATGAAATAATAAAGACTGTTTCAGTATTTCCAAATCCAGCAACAGAATTTATTACAATAGAGAGTGAGAGATTTATGCAGTCATTGGAAATTTTATCTTCAGATGGTAAAATTGTCTTTTCTTCTCAAAGCAAAGATCAATCAGATATACTTGACGTAAAAAATCTCATCCCCGGATTTTATTTATTGCATATTCAATTTGGAGCAGATGAATTCGTAAATCGTTATTTTGTAAAAGATTAAATTTGACGCATAAATACAGATGGACCCATTAAATATTTTAAATCCTTTTATTTTTTATCAATACCATCACTCTAATCGGTATTTGGCATGCTCATACTTTAACTTAACTTTAAAATCTAAAAACATGAAGCAATTATTTATTCTATTTCTGGCCATTTCCTTCCAATCACTGTATGCTCAAAAATATGATTCCACATTTAATGGTAATGGTTTTGTAACCGGTGCTACTCTTTATGAAGGTCTTAATATGATTGAAGAACCAACAGATGTAATTTATGAAAGCACTACTGGAAAAATAGTGATGCTCAATCAATTTAACTGGGAAGGCGCAACGCTCCACAGATTTAATTCTAATGGTTCTTATGATATTGATTTCGGAACTGATGGAATTCAGGAATACTACAAAGCTGAAGAGGATGAATTCATCAATGTATTTGAAACTGAAGACGGTTATATGTTAACA
>JACMJP010000443.1 GCA_014380545.1 Chitinophagales bacterium
ATTTTGCACATTGCTCAAAAAGAATTTGATAACTGGCTTTCAGTTGAAACAATGGATTATGTTGCAAGGCTTTTACATCTTCAGCCAATTGAAGTGTATGAAGTGGCCACATTTTATTCAATGTATAATACAAAACCTGTAGGTAAAATATTAATTGAAGTGTGCCAGACAGGGCCATGTATGATATGCGGCGCAGAAAAAATAATTGCATACATAGAAAAGAAATTAAATATAAAAGTGGGTGAAACAACACCGGATAAAATGTTCACTTTAAAAACTGTTGAATGTTTGGGAGCCTGTGGCTATGCACCCATGTTTCAGATTGGTGAAAAATTTTATGAGCATTTAACTGAAGAAAAAGTGGATGCAATTTTAGAAGGATTGAAAAAAGAAAAATTAGTTGAGATAAATAATTAAATGAGAGATGAGAAAGGAATTGTATTAAGTCCCGTAGGGACGAAATGCCGGTAGAAAAAGGAAAGCAAAATTTTAGGTTAGTCACGATAGTGACGTAATAAAAACAGATGCCGGATCATCCGGCATGACAGAGAAAAAAATGGGACGCAAATTATTATTAGAGCATTTAGATAAACCGGGAATTGAAAATATAGAAACATATATTCAATACGGTGGTTACCGTTCTGTAGAAAAAGCATTAAAAAAAATGACACCTGATGAAGTTACGGAAGAAGTAAAAAAATCAGGATTGAGAGGAAGGGGTGGAGCAGGCTTCGCAACAGGATTAAAATGGAGTTTTATTGATAAGACAACGGATAAACCAAGATATCTTTTATGCAATGCAGATGAAAGCGAACCCGGCACTTTCAAGGACAGATTATTAATGGAAAAAATTCCACATCAGTTAATTGAAGGAATGATTGTTTCCAGTTATGCACTTGGCTGCCGCACAAGTTATATTTATATCCGTGGTGAATACATGTTTATTCTGCGCATTTTGCAAAAAGCAATTGATGAAGCATACGCAAAAGGATATTTAGGAAAAAATATTTTAGGTACTGATTATAGTTTAGATCTCTATGTGCATCCCGGTGCAGGTGCATATATCTGCGGAGAAGAAACTGCATTAATAGAATCGCTCGAAGGGAAAAGAGGGCTCCCGAGAATTAAACCACCATTCCCTGCAGTTTCAGGATTGTGGAATTGCCCTACAATTGTAAATAATGTTGAAAGTATTGCGGCAGTAATTTCAATTATAAATGAAGGTGGTGATGAATATGCGAAGATCGGAATTGGAAAATCAACCGGAACAAAACTTATTTCTGCAGGTGGAAATATAAATAAGCCGGGTGTATATGAAATTGATCTCGGTTTACCTATTGAAGAATTTATTTACAGCGATGAATATTGCGGTGGAATAAAAAATAACCTTGAATTAAAAGCATGTGTGCCCGGCGGCTCCTCTGTTCCTATTTTGCCAAAACATTTATTATTAAAAATGAGTGATGGAAACCCAAGACTTATGACTTATGAAAGTTTAAGTGAAGGAGGATTTGCGACCGGAAGTATGTTGGGTTCGGGAGGATTTATTGTGTATGATGAAAAACAATGTATTGTTCGCAGCACATGGAATTTTACAAGATTTTATCATCATGAAAGTTGCGGACAATGTTCACCCTGCCGTGAAGGAACAGGATGGATGGAAAGAGTATTACATAATATTGAATACGGTCATGGTAAAATGGAAGACATAGATCTGTTGTGGGATATTCAAAGAAAAATAGAAGGCAATACAATTTGCCCATTAGGTGATGCAGCAGCATGGCCCGTGGCAGCAGCGATCCGTCATTTCCGCCATGAGTTTGAATATCATGTAAAATATCCGAACAGAGTATTTGATGAAGATCATGTGTATCAGCCGGAGATGAAAATGCAGGCGGTGTAAAATAAAAGTATGAATTTGCAAATTCCCGATAATATAAATAAGATCCTAAAAGATAAAGAAATTTGGGAAGAAAATAGTTTTAATCCGATTTTAGTTAATGTAATGAATTGTAATTATAACGGAAAGGATGTTTTGAGTTACCAGATGCAATTTGATGTTGATGATGAAATTGGTAATCTTGGAAGAACAATGAGTTTAAATGATACATTTTTAGATGGCGATGAATGGGAAGATTTGATAAGAAGGTATATTCGGTTAAGAAATAAAGAATTAGAAGAAAAAATTCATAGCGATTCTGAAAGTTCAACATGTGTTATTTGGTTAGAAGAAAAAAATGATTTTTTAGAGACTTTTAAATTCGTTATTGAATTAATAAATATTGAAGATGGAAAGATTTATTTGTAATTTAATTTCTGTTAATTAAAATGCCTAAAGTAACTATAGACGATATATCAATTGAAGTTCCTGCAGGAACCACCATTCTGAATGCAGCAAGAATGATAGGTGTAAATGTGCCGCCTGCTATGTGTTATTACAGCAAACTACAGGGCAGCGGTGGAAAATGCAGAACATGTTTGGTGAAAGTAACCAAAGGTTCTGAAAAAGATCCACGGCCAATGCCCAAGCTTGTTGCAAGCTGCAGAACCAATGTAATGGATGGTATGGAAGTGCGCAATGAAACATCACCCGAAGTAATGGAAGCAAGAAAAGGTGTAGTTGAATTTTTATTAATTAATCATCCGCTCGATTGCCCCATTTGCGATCAGGCAGGCGAATGTTATTTGCAGGATCTGAGTTATGAGCATGGTCTTGCCAAAAGCAGGTATGAATTCAGCAGAAGAACATTTGAAAAAATAGATATAGGCGATAAAATTAAATTGCACATGACCCGCTGCATTTTATGTTATCGCTGCACAATGGTTGCTGATCAGTTAACACCTCAAAGAGTACATGGAATATTAAATCGTGGTGAAGTTTCTGAAATTTCCACTTATATAGAAAAAGCAATTGAAAATGATTTTTCCGGAAATATGATTGATGTGTGCCCGGTTGGTGCATTAACAGATAATACATTCCGGTTTAAATCAAGAGTATGGTTTACAAAGCCCGTTTATGCGCACAGAGATTGTAAAAAATGTTGTGGCAAAGTAACATTGTGGTACCAGGGTGATGAAGTTTTAAGAGTAACATCAGTAAAAGATAGATGGGGCGAGAGTGTAGAATTTATTTGTAACGAATGCAGGTATGATAAAAAAGAAACAAGAGATTGGGTAATTGAAGGCCCTGCAAAAGTGGATACGGCGTCAGTTATTTCACAAAATCATTTACCCTATGAATTACCTGTAGTGGAAAATGAACCAAAGATCAGGGAAGAAGTAAGAACTATATCTAAC
>JACMJP010000444.1 GCA_014380545.1 Chitinophagales bacterium
TAAGTGTAATCACCGTCAACTGATGTATTGGTAAATGATACTGTTAAGTCATCAATGAATAAAGCACATGATGCATCTGCTAATGCAGGTACGGTTATAAATATTTCATCTGTGGCCGAACATAAGCTGGTTGGATGAATTACTGTTACTGAATATGATCCTGTTTCATTCACAACTATACTTTGTTCGGTGGAGCCTGTATTCCAAATAAAAGTGCTACCTGTATTTCCAGCACTTAAAAAATAATTGGCACACACTACTGTATCATTGCCTAAATTCACCTCCGGAATTGGAGTGAAATTGATTTCTATTTCATCATAATCTTCACAAAAATCTGTTGTGTAAGTAACTCCATAAATACCATCTTCAATTACATTTATTATGGCTCCGGTCTCGCCAGTCGTCCAAATATAATTTGCCGTATCGCTGCCCAAAGCATTTATTGTAATTATTTCTCCACTACATGCTGTAAAATCTCCTTCAAGTATTATACCCGTGTCAACAATTACATTAATTGAATCACTGCCATTGCATCCGCCGAATATATCTGAGAATGTAACTGTATACAATCCCGATGTACTTACAACAATACTTTGTTCGATTGAGCCGGTGCTCCAATAATAACTCAGATCAGAAATACCTGCATCAAGCACTCCTGAAAAACAAAAAATAGTATCTTGAGGTAGATCAATTTCAGTAGGTGATGTAAAGATTATTTCCAATTCATCATAGTCGGTACAATAATCATTTGAATATGTTAATCCATAAATTCCATTTTCACTCACATTTATTATAGTGGCCGTATCTGTTGTAGTCCATAAATAATTTCCTTCAGCAGCAATTCCGGTTAATTGTATTGTATCGCCAAAACAAGGAGAGTCAGAACCAAGATTACTTATTGTTAAGCCATTAACCAAAATTTCTAAATCATAAGTATAATCACATCCGCCGTCTGAATATGAATATGTAATTGTAGTTGAATATGGAGCCTCAAATAAAGAAGCATCAAATGCTCCTGTTTCTGTATCTATTATTCCTTCACCTGCCCATGTTCCACCTGTAACTTCTAATTCCAATTCGGGAATATATAATGAATCGCACCAAATTGTATCGGGTGCAATTGTAAGAATGAATTCATCTGTGAGTCCATCACAATTATCATCTATGCCATTGCATAATTCAACCATGCCGGGGTTTATTTCAGGATTTGTTTCATCGCAATCTCCTCCATAAATTGCGTAACCGGGACATGGTAGCATTGTGTTCTCAACAGTAGAATCTGAGTTACCATATCCGTCTCCATCCGAGTCAATATAAAATGTCATTGCGTCATGCGATAATTTTACAACCCACATATCACGATCGCCATAATTTCCTCCAACAACTCCGTCAGTTGATTCTGAATAACCGGCTAATAAATAATCGCTGTCAAAATTTTGAATTGCTGTTCTTCCTCTTTCATCTAAAGAACCTCCTAAACTTTTTTGCCATAATAAATTTCCAACAGCATCAATTTTAACGAGCCACCCGTCATAAATTCCGTCAGAACCCATATGTTCAGTTAAGTCGCCGTCAATTGATGTACTTGAGCCACCAAGAATGTAATTTCCATCTAACGTTTTACGGATTGTTGAAAAACCATCATTGCCACTTCCACCATAACATTTTTGCCATAACAGATTACCAAGAGAATCAATTTTGATGACCCAGCTATCATAGTTTCCATGAGTTCCTGATATATCAAAATCATTTGAATTTGAAACTCCCGCTATTATAAATCCACCATCTTCTGTTTCAATCGCTGTTCTCGGATCATCTTCACCCGTGCCACCATAATTTTTTTCCCAAATGAGATTACCGCTGTTATCAAGCTTTGCTATCCAAAAATCATCCAGTCCATAGTTATCGCTTACATCATGATCTGATGATTCAGCTGAACTAACAACAAGATAACCACCAGAGGTAACGGGTATAACATCAGTGCATTCATCAACATCACTTCCACCAAGTGTTTTCTCCCAAATAATATTTCCTTCGCTATCAATTTTAACAACCCAATTATCATAAGAACCATAATTAACTAATATATCTCCATCCGCAGATAAAGATGATCCACATGCTATATAACCTCCATCTAATGTTTGAGTAATTTTTGTACCTGTTTCACCACTTGAACCGCCTAAACATTTTTGCCATTCAATTTCACCATCAGAATTTAATTTAACGACCCAAAAATCTGTATCATACCCGTGTAAACCACTTACATCACCATCAAGAGAAATTGTGTATCCATTCATGACATAACCGCCATCAGTAGTTTGGCAAACTGAATAAGGAAATTCCGAATCAGAACCACCAAGGCATTTTTGCCATTGAATATTCATATTGCTATCCAATTTCACTAGCCAATAATCATTACCACCCCCAAATTCATTGTGCAAACCGCTTACGTCAAAATCGTTAGAGTTTGTTGCACTCATTAATATGTATCCTGAATCAAGTGTCTGTTGAAAGATGTTGAATGATGCAACCCAATCATAATTTGATCCTCCATAATGATGATAAGATTCAACTATATCAGGAGAGAAATTATCTATGACACCATCGCAATTTTTATCTATTCCATCACATACATTATCTATAGCTAAAGGGTTAATCGATATATCAGTATCATTACAATCAAGTGAGTCATTATCATAACCATAGGGAATAGTATCTGCATAAACATAAAAAGAAGCATCACCAAATCCATCAACATCCACATCTGCATAAAAAATATATTGATTAGAAAATTTAGCAATTAATACATCATACTCTCCAATTAGATCTTCAACATCGCCATCATCAGAATATGTTTCGCCAATTACTGTATAACCATCACTTGTCAGTGTTGCACTATAAGAAGCATCTTCCTGTGAACCACCAATGCATTTTTCCGATAATATATTACCCATACTATCGGTACGCACTACCCAAAAATCTTCATCATAAGTTTCATTATTACTGATATCAAAATCTGCAGAATTTGTTTTCCCTGCTATAATATACTCACCTGCATCATTTACCAGGATTTCATGTGCTTCCTCATGTTCACTTCCTCCCAAACATTTTTGCCAAATAATATCTCCATCACCGCTTAATTTCAATAACCACATATCATTGCTGTACCATTCATCTTCAGGAAGTTTATGATTTCCTGAAACATCTATATCATTTGAATATGTGTAACCTGCAATAATATAATTGCCATCACTAAATTTTTGCACAGAAAATGCCTCTTCAGTGCTTGTACCACCATAATTTTTTTGCCACTCAATATCTCCAAGTGAGTTAACTTTTAATATCCAAATATCATAACTTCCAAAATTTCCTGACACATCAAAATCATCGGACAGAGAATGGCCGCAAATTATAAATCCTCCATCTACAGTTTGTTTTACATCATAAGCTCTATCAAGGTTTGAACCGCCGTAATTTTTTTGCCACTCTAATTCGCCTTCATTATTCAGTTTGAGTAGCCAATAATCATATGACCCAAAATTACCAGTAAGGTCACCGTCATCTGACAATGAATATCCGCATATAATATATCCCCCATCAATCGTATGTTCAATTGCTGTAGCCTCATCATCAGAACTGCCTCCATATTGATATTGCCACTGTACAATTCCAAGGAAATTTAATTTTACTACCCAAATTGAACTACTTGCATCTTCCTGCAGATATCCGGTTACTACATATCCGCTATCTGACGTTAAACATAAATCAGCAACAGACTCCCAATTAATTCCGCCCAAACTTTTTTGCCATTGAATATTAGCAAGTGAATCGGTTTTTACGATCCAGAAATCAGGATTTACACCAGCAGGTCCATGATGCCCTGAAACATCAACATCATTAGAATAGCTTATTGCTGCAATAATATATCCGTCATCAAGAGTTTGCTCTATAGCATATCCTGCATCCCAATGTGAACCACCTATATTTTTTACCCATTCAACATGCGGTACATAAAGTTGAGAGAAGCAATTAACAAAAATAAAAACGGAGATTACAAGCGTAATTTGTATTTTCATAATGAAGGGTTTTAGACTTTAAAGTTACTCTTTTTTTGTTTTCCAAATATCTTTGCGCTGTGCAAAAAAAATGGACTGTACAATCTGTTGGAGAACTTGAAAAAGTTGCTGCTGAAATATTAGCTGCAACACCTGCAAAAAAATTTGCGGTATATGGAAATATGGGTGCAGGAAAAACAACATTCATAAAATCAATTTGCAAACAATTAGGTACTGATGAAAATATATCTTCTCCAACATTTGCTATTGTGCATGAATATGCGGGGAGAGAAAAAATTTATCATTTCGATCTGTACCGTATTAATAAAATTGAAGAGTTAATTGAAATTGGTTTTGAAGAATATCTTGAAAACGATGCTTATGTTTTTATTGAGTGGCCTGAAGTAGTTGAGCACATGCTGGCAGATTTTAATTTCGCAACAATTAAAATTACTGAGCAAAATGATGGATCAAGAATTATTGAGGTGAGTGGTGAGTAAAATTAAAATAAACATTTTTAGTTCCATTTATTTAATATTCGAATAATCACATATCCTAACCAAAAGAATCCCGCACACGAAAATTTTTAAAAACCTTGCAGCGTTGACTCCCTTTAGGGTCGGGATTGCAGCGTTAGCAATTGAAAAATATTCATAAATAAAAATCCTTCCGCACCCTAACCCTAAAGGGAACCATTCGCAAATTGATTTATTACTAACTCTTAATTCTTATATCCTAATTCTTAATTCTAAACCACTTTTCAACACCTCTTCATTCCCGCCTTTTATTCTTATCTTAAAAAATTACTAATTTTAAAACATGAGCGAAACACCAAAATCCGTTTTATCAGAACTTGTATCGCAGGTTGGCTTGCAGGTGAAAGAAAAAAGATTGGAGCTTAGTAAAAAAAACCCTTCTTTATTTATCGGCATACCTAAGGAAAATCTTTTCCAGGAAAACCGTGTGCCACTTACCCCGGAAGCGGTGGAAACTTTGTGCAGTAATGGGCATCGCATCCTAATTGAAAGTAAAGCCGGTGAGGCATCCCGCTTTAGCGATAAAGATTTCAGCGAAGCAGGGGCAAAAATTGTGCATGACAAAAAGCAGGTGTATGAAGCAGACATGTTATTAAAAGTTGCTCCGCCTGGTAGTGATGATCTTGAATTAATTCATGATGGACAAATTATTATTACTCCACTGCATTTGCCAACATTAAAAGATGAAGTAATTACAACACTGATGCAAAAGAGAGTAACAGCATTAGCGTTTGAATATATAAAAGATGAAAGCAACACATTTTCTTTTGTGCGCTGCATGAGTGAAATTGCAGGAAGCAGTGCAATATTAATTGCGAGTGAATTATTAGCAGACAGCACACATGGCAGGGGAAATTTATTAGGTGGATTATCAGGTATACCTCCTACGCAGGTTTTAATTCTGGGTGCAGGTGTTGTCGGCGAATTTGCTGCAAGGGCTGCAATTGGTTTGGGAGCTACTGTGAAAGTGTATGATAATAATGTGTATAAATTATCAAGGCTGCAAAATAATTTAAGTGAGCGTTTACATACAGCAATAATAA
>JACMJP010000445.1 GCA_014380545.1 Chitinophagales bacterium
ATTGAGCATATCGAAATTAATTTTTCTTGTGCAGGGTTCACAACCGATACTTACATATCCCTTTTCATCAAGCGGATGGTTGGGGATATTATTTTCATTTATGTAATCATAGATCATTTTACTTTTCCATTGCAACATAGGATGATAGCGTTTTGCTTTGCGGGTTGTTTTTTCTTCTGTGTGAAATGTTTTTCTGTTTTCATTTTGATCTGCCCGCACACCATTTATCCAGATATCAAAAAAATCGAGCATTGGCTCCAAGGGCTGAATTTTATTTAAATAACAACAATAATCAGGATCGCTGGTAAATAATAATCTGCCATGTTCATCTGTCTGCAATGATTTAGGCGCTGATGAAAAAAGATCAACCGTACTTAATGAGAATAATTTTGTTATCTGCTCTTTGTATTGAATTGTTTCAGGAAAATGGAATCCTGTATTGAGAAAATATACGGGGATAGTGTTATCAATCTTTGAAATGATGTGTAATAAAACAGTGCTGTGTGTTTGAAATGATGAGCTTGTGAAAAGAGATTTTCCTTCTGTCCTGTATTGTTCAATTTTGTTTTTTATTTCTTCTATGTAGTTCATTTAATTCTTTTATTTAAGTCCATGACACATCCTATTCGTAAAGGGAATCATCCGGGCAATAATATTTTAGGGTTACAAGGTTGTAAGCGATTGAAAGGTTCAAAGCTTCCTTTGCATAAAAAAATAAATAACCTTGGGAACCTTTTAAACCATGTAAACTTATTTAATACTCTCCGCCAGCAGATCAGCAATATGCATTACTTTAATATTTTTATTTTGCTTTTTAGCATAAGCATCAATGTGCATTAAACAGGAATAATCGGTTGAAACAATATATTCTGCTCCTGTATCAACTGCATTTTGTACTTTACTATCTGCCATGCCTGTTGAAATGGGTTCAAATTTTACTGCGAATGTTCCGCCGAAGCCGCAACATGTTTCGCAATCTTTCATTTCAATAATTTCTATTCCTTCAATATTATTTAATAAAGTTCTGGGTGCAGTTTTAATATTACACTCCCTTAATGCGCCACAGGCATCATGGTAAGTAATTTTTCCTTTAAATTTTCCGCCGAGGTTTTCTACCTTCAATACATCTACCATAAATTCGCTGAACTCAAATAAATTTTTGCGCAGTGTTTTATAATAATTATGCAGGGGTGTATTTTCATATAACTCATTATAAAAATTTCTCACAAAACCTGTACATGAACCGGAGGGGGAAACAACATACCGTTCCGTAGAAAAATCAGCAATGAATTTTTTTCCAACTTCTTCCATCTCATCCCAAAAGCCGGCATTAAATGCAGGTTGCCCGCAACATGTTTGATTGGGATTATAGTGCACCTTACATCCGGCTTTCTCTAATACTTTCACCATATTAAATCCTGTTTCAGGAAATAGCTGGTCAATAAAGCAGGGAATAAAAATATCTACCTCGGTTTTTTTCATGCTGCACAAAAGTATAGAGAGAAAAACAAATCATATTTGCTTAATATACACACTCATTATTTTGACGCTGCAAATTCCATTGCGGAATAAAATTACTTCGTATTAATTCTCACAAGAATGGGCAGGTTTATTTATCTTTTACCACCACAACCTCCACATCTTCTATAGGTGCACCCCTGTATTGATATTCTTCATGGTTGTTGCTGTTGAGTGTAACACTTATTTCGTGGGTGCCGGGAGGCAGGTCATCAAGATAATACCAGTTACTGTAAATTCTCGCATGTTTTTGTCCGTCAACATGCAGATGCGCATGCCCGTGACCCATAACATCAATTTTGTTTGCATCCTCCGGAGTGAATGTAAAATTATTTGTTCTTATTTCTATGTTATATCCACCCATGGGGTCTTCTTTCACTTCTATGGAAACAGATGGAATTTCATCTTTTGGAATTCCGGCCAATTCAATTTGTGAATTATGGTGCTCGGGTTTATTGGAAAGGAATTTTTGTTTGCGGTCATATTTATCCTGAGCCATTAAATGATACAAGGAAATCAGTATTAAAAACAGGATAATGAAAACAATATTGTTAAATGCAATACGCTTATAAATGTTTTTAAATACAGATGTCACCTTATTATAAACTAACCCCGGTCCCTCGAGCAGGAAAACAATTAAACATCCGTGAATTAATGTATGCCCGATCACTTCTATTTTGCCAAAAATAGTTGTCGTTAAAAAAAAGATAGCAGAAATAATTACCGCAAGCGGACGCTGTAATAAACACACAAGTAATAAATAACCCAGGCTGAATTCAACAAATGCAACAGATAACACAAAGAAATTATAATTTAATCCCATTGAAAGCCCCGGATGATTTTTTAAAAGATATAGAGACCAGTCAGGATAAATAAATTTTTCAAGTGCTACCCAGCATAAAGAAAATCCAACAGAAATATATAAAAATGTAAGACCAGATAATTGCAACCTTGTATTTTTATTTCCCCTTACAGCAAGATAATATCCGCATCCCATAAAAAGGAAATAATCAAGCATATGAAAAGGGTCAAAAATAAAATTGGATAAAATATACAGGATCATCATGCCGATGCCTGCATACGGAACGGTTCTGGGAATAAGTAAGAGAAATGCAAGAATAAACTGAAACCAGCCAATCAGTAGCCAATCTTCCGGAACCTTTAATGTTGGGGCAAGTATTGCATCACCCTGCCATGATAACAACAACAACATAGCTGAAGCAACCCGCATTACGATCAACCCGTAATCTTTTCTTTGTTCAAGCCAGTTATTTAATCGCAGGTACCAGCCTGAACTGGAAATAGACTGATCAAAATATACCCCTAACGAAATAATAACAAGACAAGCTGCCAGCAGAATAATAAACATTTGGTTTACTATCTCTCCGAGTGTAAGCGGGCGGTCAGCGTAACTACCTGAAGTAAACCATTTTACATGGGCATCAGCCACCTGGGTGCCTGCAAAAAATATAATGATGCAGGCAAGTGCATATTTATAAAACGGTAAATGAATATGTACCCTTTTCATTTGAGCAATGCGGCAAATTTAATTATATATCAATATGCATAATAGCTTTATTTCAAGACGATGTTGCGTATAAGTGCTTTTACTATACAAAATCACAACTCTCAGTGTGTATAAGTAAACTTATTCAGTCTAATTTTGTATTTTTAGAAGTAAAATCTAAGCACAATATTTACGTTGTTAAGAACACATGCAGCCAATAAAATTAAAATTAACGTTTGCATTTCTCATCAGTCTTGCTGCCATTGGTACAGCAGTATATTTTGCATATACAAGCTTTAGTAATCTTGAGGAATCTGTGCGGGTATTAGCCAAACCTGATTCTACAGTAAAAATGCTTAATGATGTAGTGAATAATCTTATAGCATCAGAAAATGAAATGCGTATTTACAGTATTAATGTTGAAGAAGAGGCACTTGATAATTATATTAGCCACATGGATTCCATAAATACCCTATTGGATACATTACGCAGCTTACCTTCTTTTACCGCTATAAACAAAGATGAAATTGATACTTTGCTTGATCTGCTGCAGAGCAAAGCTGATCTTATGTATGTATTAGTTGCAATAAAAAACGATCCGGGAGCAAAGCAGCTTGCCACAAAAGCTATGGATGAAGTAAGTACTGCAATAAATGAAACGGATGCACTTACAAAAAAATATACAGATTCTATAAGAAATGCGATACCTGATATAAAAGAATCTACTCTCATTGAACAATCTGCCGATACAACACAAACAGAAAATGAAAAAAAAGAAAAAAAACTGCTTGGTATCTTTAAAGTAAAAAACAAACCGAAGAAGGTTAAAAATACATCTGAGGAAAATACCGCTGCTGAAACACAAACAGAAACCGAAACACCAACGGTGGAAAGTGATGCAATAGCAAGTAATCCGACTGTTGATCCTGATGAATTACGGCAAATACTTTACGTTCTAAGCAAAGAAGAAGATCGTTATGCACAAAAGTTATCTAAGCAGGAACTTGATATAATAGCGGGAGATAAAATTATTATGGGCAAGATCAGAAGAATTATTTCTGATGCTGAAAAATTTCAGCGAAATATGATAACTGAAAATGTGCAGAAGGCTTCAGAGAAAGCAAAACAATCCTCATCCATCATATTTGGAATTTCATTAGCTGCATTACTTGCAGGAATTATTTTTATGGGTATTATTATTAGTGATATTAATAAAAGTAATAAGTATAAAACAGAATTGGAAACGGCAAAAGATAATGCAGAATATCATGCTAAGGCGAAAGAAATATTTCTTGCAAACATGAGCCACGAGATACGCACACCTTTAAATGCAATTATAGGTTTTTCAGAACAACTGCAATTTACTGATCTGAAAGAAGACCAGGATGAATACTTGCAGGCTGTGCAGGGTGCATCAGAACATTTATTAAATATTGTTAATGATATTCTCGATCTCACAAAAATTGAAGCAGGAAAAATAATTGTACAAAAAAATATTTTTTCAGTAGCAGATGTAATTGGTGAAGTTGCGCATATTATGCAGGTGAAGGCAAATGAAAAAAGAATTGGGCTTGAATATTTTTATGATGAAGAAAGTAATAACCTTGTGAGAGGTGATGATTTCAGATTAAAACAGGTATTGTATAACCTCATTGGTAATGCAATAAAATTTACGCATCAGGGGCTTGTAAGAATTACAAGTAATGCTCTTACAGATGATCCTTATATGCATTTTACAATTGAAATAAAAGATTCAGGTATAGGTATTTCAGAGGAAAAATTAAAAAATATTTTTGATGATTTTACACAGGCTGATGCTACAACTACAAAAAGATATGGTGGAACAGGACTGGGTTTATCTATTTCAAAAAAATTAATAGAATTACAAAATGGAAGTATAGCTGTGTCAAGTTTGGAAGGTGAAGGATCTGTATTTACTATTCGCATGCGTTATCGTATTCCGAGTGATAAACAAATTGCCGCCTTTACAAAAGAAACACAATCGCATCAAATTATTCCGGCAGAAACGCATATACTTGTAGTGGATGATGAGCCATTTAATTTATCGCTTGCTGCTGTTATTTTCAAAAAACATAATATTACAAACACCTGTGTTTCTTCTGCACTTGATGCATTAAAATTATTTGAAACTACAAAGTTTGATATTGTTTTTGCAGATCTGCATATGCCCGAAGAAGACGGATTTTCATTTGCAAAAAAGATAAGATCAATAAACAGGAAAATTCCTTTAATTGCAATGACGGCAAATGTGATGCATGATGAGCGGGAACTCTTAACCGCTTCAGGTTTTAATGATATAATTACAAAACCCTATAGGGAGCAGGATTTTATTAATAAAATAATTGCATGGGCAAATAATAGTGATCCTGATTACGGAATAAATTATGAACTGATAAAACAAAATGGAATTGCAGAACATACAAATCATAAAGAAGTAATTCCCGAAAATGATTTTCTAAAGTCCGGTTCTTACAGCCTTGATGAAATAGTTTTATTTACTGCCGCTGATGACCAGTTAATGTTATCAGTAATACACTCATTTGTTGAAAGCAATAAAATAAACCTGGAAGTTCTTTCCGTTCATTTTAAAAATAAAGATATAAGGGGAATTAATAATATTACGCATAAAATGTTGCCGGGATATAATCATTTCAGAATACATACATTAATACCAGTTCTAAAAAAATTAGAAATTATGCAAACTATACACGAAACAGAATTGCAAAAAGAAATTGACCTTATTAAAATAGTAAGCGAAAATATATTTGTTGAACTTACAGCAGAAATAAAAAGACTGGAAGAAAAACAACCTGCTTAAAAACATTACCCTTCCGAATGTAATATTTTATATTGTTTCATTTTATTATACAATGTCTTCCTGTCAATTTTCAATATTGTAGCAGCCTTGCTTTTATTATAATTCACTTTTATAAGTGTATTAATGATCATTTCCCGTTCTGTTTTTTCTGCTAAAGATTTAAGATCTGTTGGTGCTTCTGTTTGTACCGTTTGCATTGATTGATTATTCGTAGTATGTGCAGCCACATCTGTTCTGTTCTCAAAAACTATTTCATAAGGCAGTGTTTCTTTTTGAATATAATTTCCCTGTGTAAGTAATACAGATCTTCTTACAATATTTCTTACTTCCCGCAAATTACCGGGCCATGAATATTTTCTGAAAATAGATAATACTTCCGCATCAAATCCGGCAATATCTTTTTCCAGTTCAGAATTTGCAAGATCAAGAAAATGTTGTGCAAAAACAATAATATCATCTCCCCTTTCCCGCAATGCAGGAACAAGTATTTTAAATTCATTTAACCTGTGATAAAGATCTTCCCTGAATGCACCTCTTTTTACCGCTTCTCCCAGATCTTCATTTGTTGCTACAATAATTCTTACATTCACTTCTACATCCTGGTTACCTCCTATTTTTCTAATTCTTCTTTCCTGTATTGCCCTTAATAATTGTACCTGTACATCGTATGTAAGATTTCCAATTTCATCAAGAAATAATGTACCTCCATCAGCTGCAACAAACTGCCCGGTTTTATCATGTATAGCCCCTGTAAATGATCCTTTCACATGGCCAAATAATTCGCTGGCCGCTAGTTCTTTTGATAATGCACCACAATCAATAGATATAAATGGGTTCTCTGATCTTTTGCTGTTAGCATGAATCATTTTTGCAACATATTCTTTTCCGGTCCCGCTTTCTCCCTGAATAATCACCGAAATATTTGTTGGAGAAACAAGACGGATATGATCATGAATTTTTGTTGACTGATCACTGGATCCTTCCACATAAATTAATCCTGATTGTTTTTTATTTTTATTGGAGAGTGGTGAAGGTGTTGTTTTAGTAACAGCTACATTATCTCCGACTTTTGCGTTGAGTGCATTTTTAATTGTCAATAATATTTCATCAGGATTAACAGGTTTTGTAACATATTCAAATGCGCCCATTTTCATTGCCTGCACTGCTATGCGTATATCTGCATAGCTTGTCATAATAATTACAGGTAACGCAGGTTTATCCTGTCTTATTGATTGCAACAGATCCAGCCCATTCACATCCGGCAATCTGAAATCACTTAATACAATGTCATATTTATTTTTTTGCACTTCATTCAGTCCTTCAGTACCTGAGAAAACTGCTTCCACATCAAATTCTTTTTTTAATAGAAACCCTTTCAGCATTGTGCAAAATGTCGGGTCGTCATCAATAATTAAAACCTTGCTTCCCTTACTCATATAATATTTATGTACGTATTCGCTTCAAAGATAAAAGATACAATGAAATATTTTTATTGTTCATAATTTCAATATCATAAAAAAATGACAAATAAAAAGAAGGTTTTTTTTTAAATTTCCTGAAATGGTTTTACTACATTTACACCTTATAGCATAGAATTTTAATTTAAAAAAACTTAACTTAGCCTATGACAAAGTTTCTACACAAACTCCTTACCGCCGGGGTGTTTTTTACACTCATTGCGTTTTTAAGCAATCCAATCCAGGCCCAATATTGCATTCCTGATTATACTATAGGTACATCAGATGATGATTATATTGATGGTGTTGAATTGGAAGACATCAGCAATTTTTCCGGCCCGGGTGACGACTGGAATGACTTTACTGATCTTTCAACCACATTAAATCCCGGTTTGGAATACACCATGACTGTTTATAATACTCCTGTGTGGGGTGAATATTACCAGGCATGGATTGACTATAACCAGGACGATGTTTTTGATGATGACGAAAAACTTTCCGGAACAAATATTTATGTTTTTGCCGGAAGCAGTGATGAGATAACCTTTACAGTGCCTTTTACGGCATTTCCCGGTACAACAACATTGCGGGTAATGTGTATATATGATTCATATGAATTTGATGATATTGACCCATGTCATGAAGGTATTTATACTTTTGGAGAAACAGAAGATTATTCAATTGTAATTCCTCCGTCAGGTCCTTATGATGTGGGTGCTATAGATATTATTTCTTTAAGCAGCGGATGTGGTTTAACCACACAGGATGTAACAGTTGAAATTATAAATTTTGGAACTGAAATAGCTGAGTCAGGAACTTTTGAAGTGAGCTACACGGGTACAGGCCCCTCAGGCCCATTATCGATAGTTACCGAAACCTATACTGGTGCAGACATAGCCTCATTGGGTTCGGTTGAATTTACTTTTTCAACACCCATTGACCTTTCAGAAATTGGTGATTATTTTATAGAAGTTTATACAATTTATGACCTGGATGGTGAACCGCTAAATGATGGAAGCGATATTGACATTGTTTCAATTCCTATTGTTGCATCTTTTCCCTATTACGAAGATTTTGAAGATGGAGGAAGCGGTTGGTTAGCGGATGGAACCAGCAGTTCTTGGGAACTGGGAAGCCCGGCAAGTTTTATTATTAATACACCTCCTGATGCTACTCCATTGAGTGTTAATTCATGGAAAACAGATCTTGACGGTGATTTTAATTACGGTGAGAATTCTTATGTTGTAGGACCCTGTTTCGACTTTACCACACTTGAGCAACCTTATGTTGAGCTTGATTATTGGGTTGAAACATATGAATTCTATGGCTATGACGGTGCAAGATTAGAATATTCTCTTGATGCAGGTGGCACCTGGGAATCTGTAAATTATTTAATTGGTGCGGATGCTGAAGCAGAGAACTGGTATAATGACGGTTGTTATTCATTTGATCCGTTTACTTTCCCTTATGATTCTGCCTGGACCCGTACAAGTGGTGGCTGGAAGACAGCACACTATAATATGTCAGGTTTAGCTGGTGAATCACAAGTTCAGCTAAGGATACATTTTGCTTCTTCCTTCTTTACAGGTTATGATGGATTTGCATTTGATAATTTCCGTATTCAGGATCCATATGATAATGATCTTGAAATGACAGCACTTGTTACTCCTGAGTCAATGCCATCTTTATCAGCTACTGAAACTGTAACTGTAAATGTTACGAATGTTGGTTTAAATGACCAGTCAGCATTTAGCGTTTTTTATCAAATAGGTGCAGGTGCACCACAGGTTCAGGCATATACGGGTGACCCAATTTCCTACGGTGAATCTGCGGATATTACTTTTCTTACTTCACCTGCCGATCTGAGTGCAGATGGCGATTATGATTTCAAAATATGGATATCACTTGGTCCCGATGAGTATCATTTAAATGATACTTTATATGCAACAGTCTCTAATTTATTACCAATTACAGGTGATGCAGCATATTATTTATATTCTAATGTATATGGCGGCGCAGAACCCTGGAGTACTACAACCAATAGCGAAGCAATGGATGCAGTTTTCGGAACCGGGGAATGGGCTACTGAATTTTATGAAACATTAGACCCCCTTACTGTATTCGGCCTTGGTACCTGTTTCATCTTTATGGAAGGTGGCGATGCAATGGCAGATGAACTGGAAACGTTCCTTGAAAATAACGAAAGTGCTGTTCAAAACTGGGTTGCCTCTGGAGGACATTTATTTTTGAACGCTGCCCCCAACGAAGGTGATGGCATGGACTTCCTCTTTGGAGATGTGTCTCTTAACTATTCATGGTTTACAGGTACTGCTGAAGCAACAGATGCAGCACATCCTATATTTAATTACTATTTTACACCTACAGGAACAAGCTGGACAGGCAGTTCTTTTGGCCATGCTACTGTTTCCGGGGGCGATATAACTCCGCTTATCCATGATTTTTATAATCCTGATAAATATCTATTAGCAGAAAAAGAATGGGGAGGAGGAAGAGTAATATTTGGGGGTATGACTCCAAACTTCTTTCATTCTCCGGCATTGGAAGCTGCTAATTTAAGAGCAAGCATTATACAATACCAGGCAACATGCACACTGGCTGATATTGATTTGGGCGTACTTGGAATTACGGACCCTGATGACGGTTGCGACCTTGGTTTAACTACAGTTTCAATTAAAATAGCAAACTATGGCTTCCTTGACCAGGTTGATATTCCGGTTAACTATAGAGTAGATGGTGGAGTTGTTTACACAGAATTTTATAGTGACACTATTGCTTCAGGTGATATTGCAGATTTTACTTTCTTTACTCCTTATCCTCTATCAACCGGTCCACATATTATCGAAGCATGGACAGGAATGGTGGGAGACTTAATCGTTGCAAACGATAGCACAGATAAGGAGGTAAATAGTTACCCTATCGTTTCTTCTTTCCCATATTATCAGGATTTTGAAACCGGACCAAGCAGCTGGTTTACCGGTGGAACAAACAGCACCTGGGAACTTGGCGACCCGGCCGGATCAGTTATTATTGGCGCACCTGACGCTACTCCGCTGAGTGTAAACTCATGGACCACTGAACTTGATGATTCTTATGATGTTAATGAAGAGTCATATCTGCAAGGCCCTTGTTTTGACTTTTCTACATTGATATTACCATATATAGAGTTTGATCTTTGGATGGCAACTGCAGACTTTTGGGATGGTATGCAATTGCAGTATTCTTTGGATGGTGCTGCAAGCTGGACTGTAGTGGATTATGCTACAGGTGAAGATTATGAGAACTGGTACACTGGTCCGTGTTATGCATTTGGCTATGATCCAATCACATTTGCTTATGATACAGCATGGGAAGGATCAAGTGGTGGATGGGTTCATGCAATGCATGATGTAACTGCTCTTGCAGGCGAACCAAATGTGCAATTCAGGTTCAAATTCTCTACAGCCGGATTTTTATTTGGATATGATGGCATGGCCATAGATAATATCAATATTCAGGATCCTTATCCTCATGATATTGGTGTAACATCAATTGAAACTCCTTCCGGCGCTTCAGTAGAATATACAAGTACTGAAACTGTAAGTGTAATGGTAGAGAATTTTGGCACATTACCACAGGATGAGTTTGATGTGTCTTACCGGGTTGATGGCGGCACAATTGTTACACAATCTTATGCAGGTGTAACATTAAATCCGGGGGATGAAGTATTATTTACTTTCACAACAACTACAAGTGCATTAACTGCTGACGGAATACACGATATCTGCGCATGGACCGAACTTGAGTCTGATGAGGACCTTTCAAATGACAGTACTTGTATAGACATTATAAATGTTACTCCTGTAAGTGGTTCAGGTGCTTATTTACTTTATTCAAATATTACCGGCTGGGAGCCATTCTATGGCTATGAATATGGTAATGCTATGGATGACGTATTTGGGTCAGGTTCATGGACATTGGATTATTATGAAGTATTGGACCCGATGGAAGTGTTCAGTGAAGATAATTGTTTCATTTATATGGCAGGTGGTGGTGATCATGGTCTTGAAATATCAAATTTCCTTGATAAC
>JACMJP010000446.1 GCA_014380545.1 Chitinophagales bacterium
GAATAGAATTTATTTATTACGATCAGCTTGCATGCGGAAATTCAGATAACCCAAATGACACAAGTTTATATGATCTCGCAAGATATGTGGAAGAAGTGGAACAGGTGCGTATTGCTTTGGGATTAAATAAGGATAATTTTTATTTACTCGGCCATTCGTGGGGAGGAATATTGTGCATGGAGTATGCATTAAAATATCAGCATCATTTAAAAGGATTAATTATTTCGAACATGATGGCGAGTGCTCCTGCTTATGGAAAATATGCAGATGATGTACTTGCAAAAAAATTAGATCCGGAGGTATTAAAAAAAATAAGAAAGATCGAGGCGGAAAATGATTTTGCAAATCCCGCATACATGGAACTGCTGCTGCCTAATTTTTATAACCAGTTTGTTTGCCGCCTGCCAATGGATGAATGGCCGGAGCCGATGAACCGTTCGTTCGCAAAAATGAATAATGAATTGTATGTGATGATGCAGGGCCCAAGTGAATTTGGTGTAGCAGGAAAGTTAGAGAACTGGGACAGAAGTGCTGATCTGAAAAAAATTAATGTTCCGACACTTGTAATCGGTGCAACACATGATACAATGGATCCTGAATATATGAAATGGATGAGCACACAAATTCCAAAGAGCCGTTTTTTATTATGCCCGAATGGAGGACATATGAGCATGTATGATGACCAGCAGAATTATTTTAGCGGGCTAATAAAGTTTTTAAAGGATTCCAGTGCAGGAAAAATGTAATACAAATATTATCTGCTGATCATTTTGTTTTAAGAGCCTCCATTACCTGTCCGCCCTGGAATAATGTGAGGGCAGTGATCGTATTTGTGGAATCTTTATTAAATTCTACCTGCGCATCCAGAACCTTTAAAAAGAATCTTGTTTCTGTTTCTGCAAATAATTCAAGTTTATCCTGCCCTGTTCCCTGAGCAAATATTTTATTTGCTTCAGTTGTTATTACAAGATCAAAACCGGGAGCTAACTGGTAAGTGCCGTTATATGTTTTTAATATTTTTTCATCAACAGTAATTTCTTTCTTTGGCGCAGGAACTTCTTTATCTGTTTTTTTCCAATAACCATCAGGTGATTGACGACCGGTAAAATCATGACCTATAATTTCCTTTTTATCATTTCTTTTAAATGTTATTTCAGATAAAGAGCCAACGAAATAAAATTTATCAAAATCAAATGCCATTAAATTATATTTATTCCCTCCGCTGCGATTAGAAACTAATTGTCCGTCTTCTATATTTATAATTCTTTGCTCGCCATTCTCATTTTCATATACGCCAACATATTCTTTAATTGTTTCTTCACTCAGCTTAATTGATTTATAAATGTATGGCTTGCCCGCTGCAAGTGCTGCAAGTTTGGTAGCAACATTATTTGCTTCAGGACCTTCCTTATTCATAAATACTGCAACGAATATATTTTCTGCGGGTAAATAAATTGCCTGTGTAACAAAGCCATTGATGCCGCCGCCATGTTCAATTGTGCTGCTGCCTCTTATATTCATGAATTGCCAGCCGTAGCCATAATTTGTCAGGTTACCATCCAATGTTTTATGATCAGTGAATGCTGCAGCAAGTGAAGTTTTATTTACTAGTTTATTTTCCTGCACCGCTGTATTCCATATAGAAAGATCTTCAACAGTACTCATAATAGAACCGGCGGAATAAGGTAAGGTCATACTTAAATAGTCAGCATTTTTAAATCCATCGTTTGCCTGCTGATATCCGCTCACCCGGTTTTTAATGATCATTGAATTATCACCGTAATATGAATTGTGCATGCCAAGTGGCTTGAAAATATTTTCACTTAAATAATCAGCATATTTTTTTCCGCTCACTTTTTCAATGATCATCCCAAGTAATATATATCCTGAATTGCTGTAATTCCATGCTGTGCCGGGATCAAAATCCAGCGGTTCATCAGC
>JACMJP010000447.1 GCA_014380545.1 Chitinophagales bacterium
TATAAAATACTTTTACTATCCGCATTCCAGATTATATCTTCCAATCCACCGAAAGGCATTTGCGGACAATCATAATTTTCTCCTTCCATAATATCTTTTGCAGTGCCGACAGAATTTTTTGTGAACGGCGCAAAAAATACATGGCTGCTATATTCATCTTCCCAACTATCCCAATGGCGATACATAAGATCATCAATAATTCTTACGTTTGCTTTTGATAGATCAGAATACATGTCCGCTGTTGTCTTTTTTGTTTTCACATCCTGCGTATATAAAATATATTGTCCGTCAGGTGAAAAACGCACATTTGAAATTCCGCCTTCAATAGTTGTTAATTGGGTTGCATTTGTTCCATCCCATTCGGCTGCATATAATTGTCCTTTATGAACATATCCCATTTTTCCGTTTGGCATTTTTAATACATTACCTTCCCCACCAACTGTTGTTGTAATTTGTTTAACTTCTCCACCGGAAACAGAAATACTATATAAATTTCTTTCACCTTTATTTTCTGTAATGTTATAATGAGTAATTCCGTAAATAATATTTTTACCATCTGCACTTATCATTTCAGGAGAAACTCTTCCAAGGCTCCATAGTAATTCGGGTGTCATAACATTTTGTGAGAATGAGAAAAGAGTGATGAGTAATGAGATGCATAATAATACAGTGGTTTTTTTCATTGTTTATAGTTTGATTTGCGAAGATAACAAAAGGGTTTCAGGTTAAAGGTTTGAAGTTTAAAGATTGGTAACTCACCACTTTGTATCTTTCGAATTCATTTACTTAGGTTAATATTATGCATTATCTCAATCATCTTTCTAAAGACAAAAAACTAAAAAAGCTTATTGAACAACACGGGACTTTTGAATTGAAGAAAGAAAAGAATATTTGTTTGTTCTTGTGTTACTCTATTATGAGCCAGCAACTAAGCACAAAAGTGGCAGCAGTATTTCATAAAAGATTTGTTGATCTCTTTAAGGGTAAAGAACCATCAGCAAAACAAATTGCAACCACAAAATTTGAAACATTGCGGGCGATTGGCTTGAGCAACGCAAAAGCAAATTATGTTTTAAATGTTGCAAACTTTGAATTGGAAAATGGTATGAGTGCAAAGAAATTACAGGAAATGGAAGACGAAGAAATAATTACTTACCTCACACAAATAAAAGGCGTTGGCAGATGGACGGTAGAAATGCTTTTAATGTTTGCGCTTGCACGGGAAGATCATTTTGCCGCTGACGATCTCGGCTTGCAAACCGCTATGATAAAACTTTATAAGTTAGATAACAGTGATAAAAAACAATTTAAAGAAGATATGCTGCGCATCAGCAAAAAATGGAGCCCATACAGAACCTATGCAAGTTTATATTTGTGGAGGTTTAAGGATGTGAAATGAGAATATTTAAAAATATTTAGAGGAGAAAAGTTTTTGTTTGAAATGCAGGAATTTATAATTGACAAAGACATTCTCAGGTTTATACCGGAGTACACGACAGAAATTGATTTCTACAATGCGTATTACACATTATACAAGGTTGCTGACGATAAATAATTAAGAAAGGTGTTTCAATCTATTCAATTATAACCCCTCTCCTTTCATAACCTGAATAAACAACTTCTGTCCGTAGCTCTTCTGCCTTCAATTTCTTCTGAATGTTTTCCATTTAATACTTCGGTAATATCTTTTACCACTTTTGTACTGTACATGAAATAGCGATGCTGAATTATTTTATCATCTATCAAATCATTAATTGAATCTGCAGTAATAAAATCTTCCAATTCGCTTACATCCACCACTTTTATATTGCTGTTCAATTGCCGCATATCGTTAGGCCCGGTTTTACCCAATGGCTTTTTGCTGCGGAAATTAAATGTAAGTAAACTTCGTAATCGGGAAGCTTTCATTGCAAGATCTTCTTTATGATAATACACATGCACCCGGCTGCAATAATCTATAATATTTGATAACGGATGCCCCTCCTCAAAAACATCAGATTCGATGTCTGCTCCTACTAAAATTATTTCCTTAAATATATTGTCAACTAATTCACGATGGTTTGTATTTAATTTTTCAATCATTTGCTGAAATAATAAATTCCCCATACTCTGCACAACAACATGTAAATATCCCCTGTTATAATCAGGGTTTTCAGTTTGATATTTTGATGCATATTGGTCTAAGAATTTTTTTAGCTTGATATAAAAATTTGCAAGTGTATTTCCACTTGCCCTTGCGTCATCCTGCTCATGACTGTAACTTATAAAATGGCTTTTTGATGGCCACATGAACATAATTATTTTTCCTACACTGCAATCAGGATTATTTACATATTTATTTTCGAGTTCCTTTAAAAATTTAAAACTTTTTTCAAGGCTGTGCCCATAACCATGAATAAATAAAAGGATATCTCTTTTAGTTGAATTTTTTTGCGTTATTTCCCGCATGTCGTTATATATCTTTCTGAAAAACCGCATCGTTGGTCCGGCATTATTCGGCATCGGGTAATTTATCTGAAAGTTTGCATCCGGTTCCTCTTCAATTAAATTGTACGTTGCTTTTCCATTGGCTGATAATTCAAGTTCACCGTAATACAAAAGACTTGAAATATCATTGCCTTCATTTTTTTTCAGGATGATCTTGCCTGCTTTTTTTTGGACAGGTCTGTTTGTTAAAATGTAATGTTTCATAATAATTTGTTTTAGATAAGTGAATTAAATGAAAATAAAATTCAATTTCAAATTTAATTGAATAATCAATTGCTAAAAACAAATCATTAAAAAATCACCACTATTGGGGATATAAAACCGAAGATTGGAGATTAGTCGAGAATCCCGATGCGATTCAGGGTTGAATTAAAAATATCCTTAAGTAAAAAAAAGCCATCCGCAGCGCACGGATGACCTTTTATTATCTGTCAGTTTTTCGAACTGTTTTTATAACGTTGCCCTGAGCACTTTATTTTTCAGGGCTATTTTCACCCAACATTATATTTCTGCAAATGAATTCGTCATTGACACAATTTGCTCCTTGTATTTATCTTTCCGGTCCTTCATCGTCCAGCTCATTAGCTGGTAAAAATGCTCTTTACCTTCTATGAAGGTGTAATAAAAATAGA
>JACMJP010000059.1 GCA_014380545.1 Chitinophagales bacterium
AAAATACATTTCCTTTCCGGTAGCGGGGTGTGTGAAGCCGAGTGATTTTGCATGCAGCGCCTGGCGGGGAATAATGGTAAAACAGTTATCAATAAATTGTTTGTATTTGGTGTAAATGGTTCCCCGCAATATGCGGTTGCCCCCATAAGTGTCGTCGTTAAAAACGGAATGCCCGATGCTTTGCATGTGTACCCGTATCTGGTGTGTGCGACCAGTTTCCAGTCGGCACTCAATAAGGGATACATAACCGAGATTTTGCAATACTTTATAATGTGTTATTGCATGTTTACCTGTATCGTCAGTTAATACAGTAAATAATTTTCTTAAGCGGGGGTGTCTGCCAATGTTTGCATTAATTGTTCCTTCTTCATGATCAAATTCGCCCCACACAAGTGCATAATATTTCCTGTTTATGGTGTGATTAAAAAATTGTTTTGCAAGATGCTGCAAACTCAATTCGTTTTTTGCAATGATGACGATGCCGGTGGTATTTTTATCAATGCGATGCACTAAGCCGGGGCGATATGCTTCGCCTTCTTTTTTCGGCAACTGCTCATAATGATATAATAATGCGTTTACAAGTGTGCCGGTAAAATTTCCAAGCCCGGGATGCACAACCATGCCTGCGGGTTTATTTACTAGCAACAGGTGATCGTCTTCAAATAAAATATCAAGCGGAATATTTTCCGGCAGAACAGAATATTCATTTGTTCTTTCGGAAAGCAGAATTACAATTTCGTCATGCGGTTTAATTTTATAATTTGATTTAACGGGTTTGTTATTTACCAAAATACAATTTGCATCGGCAGCGTATTGAATTTTTGTGCGGCTTATTTTTTCAATGCGGTCGGCAAGAAATTTATCAATGCGGTAAGGTTCCTGTCCACGATCCGTTACTATGCGATAGCGTTCGTAAAAGCCGTCTTCAATGTCCTGCTCAGAATTATTTATTTCTATGCCTGTTTGTTTATCCAAAATTTAAAATTAAGATTGCGGGTGATGTTAATGTATTGCAACATTTTGAAATTTGCATTCAAATACTTCTTCGAAATGCTGCAGTATAATTTCTTTTACTTCGTCAATATCTGTTTCTCTGCCGAGTTCTTTTTGTAAAGATGTAACAGCTTTATCATTTATTCCGCATGGAATGATGTAATTAAAATAATTAAGATCGGTATTTACATTGAATGCAAAGCCATGCATGGTTACCCATCGGCTGCAGCGGATGCCTATTGCACAAATTTTTCTTGCTTTTAATTTATTCTGCGGATCGAGCCACACACCTGTTACGCCGGGTAATCTTTCGCCCTTAATATCATAAGCTGCAAGTGTGCGGATAATTATTTCTTCAATGCAGCGCAAATATTTTCCGATGTCGGTAAAAAAATAATCAAGGTCGAGAATAGGATAACCTACAATTTGCCCCGGGCCGTGAAAGGTTACATCTCCTCCCCTGTTGATATTAAATTTTTGAATGTTGTGTTGTTTTAAAAAATGTTCGTTTATGAGAATGTTTTCTGCATCAGCGTTTTTTCCGAGTGTAATTACGGGGCTGTGTTCGCATAATAAGAAATGATGTTGGTGAGGAATTTTATTCTCATCGGTTAATTCCCTGTTTTTTATTTTTGTTTGTACAACAGCATTAAATAATTGCTCCTGCAAATTCCAGGCATCCTGGTAATTTATTTTTCCGAGATCGTTAAACAGGACAGTTTGCATTGCAGGTATCAATAATAATTTGCGGTATAAAGTTTCTTATTTTTTTGCAAGTTCTTTTTTCAACTTATCAAGCACTTCAATTTTAACTGCATCAACATTTCGCAATTCTGCCAGGTAAAAAGAAACCCAATCGCCCAAATGAATTAAATAAAACATTTTTTCCAGCATGGAATTACCTTCAGAATAAACTTCAAATACTGCATATACTTTTTTCTGAATGAATTTTTTTGAAAGGTCAAAACGTTTTTTTATTTGTGCATCATCATCTGCATTGCGCAAAAACACGATGGCCATATTTTCATTCTCATGATGAAATCCCACAAGCTCGTTATGATTCATCTCAGAAATTGCATTTGCAAAACTGTGCATTTTAGGATTTTCATTCATTTGTTGTTTCCATCTTATGCCAATGCTTTGCATTGCAACAGATGCATAAATGAGTGGAATTTTATTATGCAATTTTTTTGCAAGTGTTTTAGCAGAAGTTCTTATACTCTTAGTATTGCTGTATAAATATTTTGAAGCTGCTTCAATTTCCGGAATAAAATCTTTTTTAATAAACCCTGCTTTATACAAAATAAATAACTGTGCAACTATAGAATATCCCAGACATGTTCTTGGCGGCATGGCACCGGGAATTCTGATAATAAGGATTTTATTTTTTTCTGCAATTTTTTCTATTGCTCCACCAGTTGTAATGCAAATAATAGCACATTTATTTTTTATGGCATGTTCTAATGCAGAAACTGTTTCCACTGTTTCGCCCGAATAGCTTGAACAAATTACCAACGTATTTTTATTTGCATAAGCAGGAAGTGTGTAACTGTTATTTATCGCAATGGGAATTTTAATTGTATCCTGCACATATTCTTTTACAATTGCTCCGCCAATACCTGAGCCACCCATGCCCGTAATAATAATGTTGTTTATTGTTTTTTGTGTTTTTATTTTCCTGATCGTTTCACTTATCCTTATCGCTTCCATTAACTGATGCGGAAAAGTCTCAATATATTTGTCCATAAGCAACATACGTTTGCAAAGTAACAACATTTTTATGAGCGACAGGAAAGCATTAGGGAATTCAGGTGAATTAAAAGCAATAGCATATTTACAGCAGAAAGGTTATGTAATACTTAAAACAAACTGGCGCAGTGGCAGGGCTGAAATTGATATTATTGCTCAGGATAAAAATATTATTGTATTTGCGGAAGTAAAAACAAGAACAAATTATGCTTTCGGTTTTCCAGAAGCATCGGTGAATACTGCAAAACAAAAACTTATGGCAAAAGCAGCAGGCAATTATTTACATGATAACAATTTAGAGAATGAAATACGGTTTGACATAATTGCTATTTACTACAGCAAAGAAAATACATGGGATATTAAACATTTTGAAGATGCATTTTTTCCAAACCCTGCGGATGAAATTGATAGCTTTGAAGAATGATAAAAATTAAAAATTCAAATTATTGGGACGGGTATAGATCATTTGCACAACATTAATATTCCGCATATTAAATGCAGCTTCGCAATAAGAGAAATAATAATTCCATTTGCGAATGAAAGTTTCATCAAAACCGAGCAACCTGATCCTTTCAAGATTATTATTAAATGATTCCTTCCACTGCGCTAATGTTATTGCATAACTTTTTCCGAGATCCTTTAAACCAAATAAAAACATATCGCCTGTTTCATTAACTGATCTGTTAATGGCAGCGATACTCGGCAATAAACTTCCGGGAAAAATATGTTTCTGAATAAAATCAACGTTATTTTTCAGTTCCTCAAATCTTGAATCTGGGCAAATAATTGCCTGTATTGCCAGCACACCGTCCGGTTTCAGAACACTGTGTATTTTTTCAAAATACGTTCTTAAATATTTTGCTCCAACAGCTTCAATCATTTCAATGGAAATAATTTTATCATATAGGCCTTCAATTTTTCTGTAATCTTTTAGCTGTACTTCAATTTTATCCTGGAGGTTTTCTTTTTTAATTCTTTCCACCGCAAAATCAAATTGTTGTTGGGAAATTGTTACTGATGTTATTTTACAATGATATTTTTTTACGGCATAAATTGCAAAACCACCCCAGCCTGTGCCAATTTCCAGAACATGATCACCGGGTTTTAATTTAGCCGCCTGACAAAGGCTTTCATATTTTTCACATTGTGCTTCCTCAAGATTAAGATCAGGTTTATTAAAATATGCACTTGAGTATGTCATTGATTCGTCCAGAAACAAACTGAAAAATTCATTACTCAGATCATAGTGCTTTGCAATATTTTTCTTTGAACCTCCACTGGAATTTTTTCTATTACGGTGTAATAATTTATTTACAAACTGAAACGCATTTAATGCTAATGACTGCACCCGGCTGCCGGATAGTGTTGGTGAATTTTCAACATTCAATAAAAACCAGGATAATAATTTTGTGAGGTCGGATGTTCCCCATTCACCCGCCATATAAGCTTCTGCAAAACCAATATCGCCAAATAAAAATGCCCTTCTGAAGAAATGATCATCATGCACCTGCACATCTGCATGGAGCTCATTTAAAATATTTCCTAATTCCATTATTGAACCATCAGCAAGGGTTATTTTTAAATAACCCTTTTGCATGGGTTTCAGAAATTTTAGTATTGTGTGCTTATAAAAAGACATATTAAATGTTTGTAATTCCTCTTTGCATATCTTTATTATCCTTCTTTTTATGATATGGCATTTTCTTCAACCACAACTTAAACGCTTCCCAGTGAATTCCGCCTATTACTTTTAAAGTTACAAAAGGAAACCGGAATACATACGATAAAAGCCGGGAATCGGTTAATTTTTTCTGAGAACCCGTTAATGTACTGATGAAAAATTTCTCCCCCTGCTTATCATTTACATTTATTTGAACATGCAATTTTTCATCCGGTATTTGAAAACGGAAAACAAATTCTGTATCCATATCTATGAAAGGCGAAACATAAAAATATTTTTCTGCATGCTGCTCAAACTTTTCGCCCTTTTTCTGATCAATAAAAAATAATTTCATTTCTCCGTAAGTATTGCTTATTTCAGCAATAACATACATACAATTTCCATCTTCATCATAACAATAATAAAAACTAACTGGATTAAACACATGCCCGAACATGCGCAGGTGTGTTAGCAGGAAAACTTGTTGCGGGAATGTTTGTACTCCCTGCTCAGTAAGATAATTGTTTAATTTTTCTTTTACAGTCAATTTATTTCTTACATCGCCTTTAGGAAATTTAAAATGATCATCATCCCGGAAATTAAATATATTGAATTTGTTTCTCGAAAGGAGCTTTAAGCTCTTTGATAAAATATCAATTTCATCAATCTCAATCCAAAACATAAAAATATTGTAAGTAAACCTGTGCTTTTTTGGAGCAAGCCGGTTATGCATCACTAAACATTTATATAGCCTGGAATTTAACTCCATATATCTTTCTTCAAAACTGCCGAACAAACATTTACTGCACTCATAAAAGCATCTTCATGAAAACCGTAACGAAAGTAACTCCCGCAAAAATAGATTTGTTCATTTGTATTTAGTTCGGATAACCTGTTTTGCATTTGCATTGCTTCAACTGTAAATATCGGGTGTTCATATTCAAATTCCCTGATTATTTTTTTTTCATCAATATTTCCCTGATCATTAATTGTAACAAAATAATTTTTCTTTTTTGATACATCCTGCAAACTGTTCATCCAGTAGGTACACGAGGAAACTAAATTATCGTTCTTTTTTTCTATTCTGTAATTCCAGCTGCTCCAAACTTTTTTTAAGTTCGGCATTATGGTTTCGTCAGTATGTAATGTAGCCTTGTTCTTTTCATACGCAAATTGTGATAATAATTCTTCTTCCTTATCTGTTATATCACTTAACATTCTCAGAGTCTGATCTGCATGTGATGCAAGTATAACTTTATCAAAAGAAAACATTTCTCCATTTTCCAGTCCCACTTCAACATCATTTACATTTCTTTTTATACTTACGACTTTTGAATTGATCCTGATTTTATCCTTAAAGGGTTCTATCAGCCTTTTTTTATATTCCTCACTTCCACCATCAACCGTGTACCACTGAAATTGTGTATCTAATCCGAGGAAGCCATGATTTTTAAAAAACCTTACTAAATTCAATGCAGGAAATTTTGATGATGTTTCCGGCGGGGTGCTCCACAATGCAGAACTCATAGGTAATAAGTACCAGTTCAATAGATCTTGATTGAACTTTTTAAAATTACAATATTCCTGAATTGATAAACTTTGAAATTTTGTATCATTTAATATTTCTATACATTCTTTATTAAATCTGTTGAGTTGCCGTAAGAATTTTATATACCGGGGATTAAATATATTTTTTCTCTGTGCAAATAATTTATTTAAACTGCTGCCGCAGTATTCAATATTTTCATGCACAATATGAGCGGCAAAACTCATGAATGTTTTTTTTAACGGAACATTTAGTTGTTTAAACAATTTTATGAGCAGCGGATAATTTTCCTGATTGCACACAATAAACCCGGTATCCACCGGTATCGAAATATTACCCTCAGGAATATAAACCGTATTTGTATGTCCTCCTATATAATTATTTTGTTCAAAAACAACAATATCAAAATGTTTATGCAGAAAATGTGCACAGCCCAGTCCTGCTATTCCGGTTCCTACTATTGCAATTTTTTTCATATTAAGTTCTCACACGGCGATTAACGTTCATCTTATGATTAATTCTTTTCAAATAAATAATGACTTACAAACCATTCTCTGCCATTTTTATATCCCCATAATTCAGCGCAAGCCATAAAAAATACCCTCCAGTAAACCCACCATTTAATCTTTTTCTCTTCTCCGTATACATTTTTTAATATAGGTAATATTTCATTTTTATGCGCATCCATGTTTTGTAACCACACATTCGCTGTTTTTTCATAATGAGTTCCATCCCAGTGCCAGTGGTCTTTTATCTTAAAATGATCATTAAAATAAAACAACAAGTCATCGGAAGGCATAATGCCACCAGTAAAAAAATATTTACTCATCCAGTCAGTTTCATCCTTCACATCAAAATAATAAGTGAATTCCTTATGGGTAAAAATATGTACGAACAATTTTCCATCTGCATTTAAAAATCCATGAATTTTTTCCAGGAGCTTCTCATAATTGCGCATGTGTTCAAACATTTCTACGGAAACAACCCGGTCAAATTTCTCATCAATGGAAAATACATTCATATCCGCAGTAATGATCTGCACATTATTTAAACCCCGCTCCCGACAGCAATTATCAATATATTCTTTTTGTGATGCTGAATTACTTACCCCTGTAATTTGTACCTCAGGAAAATATTTAGCGACATACATTGTTAAGCTTCCCCAGCCGCAACCCAGTTCAAGAATATGCATTCCGTTTTTTATTTCCGCATGTTCGCATGTAATTTTTAAAGCAAGTGATTCAGCATCATCCAAATTTTTACATGTATCATCCCAATAGCAGGATGAGTATTTCATATTACTTCCCATTACATATTTAAAAAAATCGGCAGGGAGTTCGTAGTGCTGTTCATTGGCAGCTTTTGTTTCTATAGCAATGGGTGATGACCTTAACCCAGAAATGATCTTCATTAAATGTTCCTGCTGTTTCTCCTGAGAAGCTTTTGTTTCCTCCTTTATACGTTGCACAAGGAGTTGTCTTATCTTCCACCTAATAAGATAATCGGGCACTTTATTTCTTTCAAGTAATAAGTCCTGTAAGCGCATGTGTCGTTTCTAAAATTAAAGAATTGCGAAAATAGTATTAAATCATAAACAAGCGAATTTCGCATATGCAGGTTTTACAACATCCTGAAATCCGTAATAAACCCTTAGAACATACGCAGATAGTAAACAAAGATTATCGGTCTTGCAACTTTTTTTTATTCATAAATATCTATTATTTACTTCGTGATCCAATTTGAGACTGCAACCCAAAAAATATTTTTACGTTCACTGGCATAGTGATTGAACAATAGGCAGTTTTTTTTCGTATATCAATTTATACTTTTTCAATTAAAATAATATCGTTTGCTATGGTTAAACAATTCGGTCTTCCAAGTTATGTGATCTGGCTTTTTGCCGGGCTAGCTTTTGTAACTATAGGTATACTTGCTGTTTTTGAATGGACATTTGGTATTGCAGCATTCGGATTGACAGCAGGAGTAGCAGCAGCAGGATATTGGTTTTTCTTCCGGCCTGCATTTGTTGAAATGGATATTATGAAAGCAGGCGAACCTGCAATGGCCATTATTTTAAAAGTTTGGGAAACAGGAATTACGATAGATCATAATCCAAGAATAGGAATGCGCCTTGAAATAAGAACACAAAATAAAGTGCCTTATGAGGTGGAAGTGAAACACAATGTTAAAAAGGATTCGCTAAAAATGTTTCAGACTGGCAGAACACTGAATGTGAAAATTGATTCAAGAGATCCTAAAAAAGTAGCCATACTTCCAAAATAATTTACTATACCTATGGCAATAAAAGACCCTGTCCTCTTGTGGCAGGGTCTTATTTTTTATCAGTCTGTTTTTAATTATTCGGCAATAATAATTTTCTGAGTATTTAATACAGTTCCGTTTTGTACAAATTCAACAATGTACATTCCTGCTGAGAGATCAGAAATATCCAACTGTTCATTATCCTGCATCATTTTTTGAGTAATTATATTACCGTTTATAGTTCTTATCAATATATCAATATTATCTCCTTTTGCCTGCAGAATAAAATCATTATCACCATTATTGGAAATAAATTGCGGAATGTCGTTTTTGCTTTGCGCACCAGTTTGTTTTAATGCACTTGTAGTAAACGCTCCGGTTTCTGTATATAAAGTTGGTACTCCTGCACATTTATTCTTTATACTAAAACTATAATTTGATGAAGCAGTTAATCCCGTAAGTGAAACAGAGGTTCCTGTTGTGCTTATAGTGGTCCATGGCATCCCGGTTTTTTTGTATTGCACTTTATAAGTTGGTGAACCTACATTTTCCCAGCTTATTGTTGCGGTGGTTGCTGTAATCCCAGTTACATCAACTCCCCAAACCGGTCCGCAATTTTCATCTATAACATGATAAATATTTCCGTTAGATAAATTACATGCATATATTTCTCCGTCCGTTGCTTCACCGAATGAAGAAATATCTGATTGCAATCCCGAAATAAATTCTGTATTCCATCCGCCCACACCATCTGGTATAATTGTCCAGAAATTCCCGGTTACATAATCGCACATAATATAATAGCCATACATGCCTGGAAATTCTGATCCACGATAAACATATCCTCCGCTAAGTGCAAAACCTCCAGAAGCAAAACTATGATCATAAGTAAAAATTGGAAATACAAACGGATCATCCAGGTCGCATAATGAAGTGATATATTCTTCATCTCCTTCATAACATCTCCACCCGTAATTTTCTCCGCCTGCTGATGAAGCCGGTTGAAAATCTATTTCCTCCCAGTCATTTTGGCCAACATCCCCTATCCACATATCGCCGGTTAAACGATCAAAACTAAAACGCCATGGGTTTCTTAAACCATAAGCCCAAATTTCATCATCACCCGAAATACCAACAAAAGGATTACCCGCAGGAATTGCATAAGGGCTTGCGGCATCCACATCAATACGCAAAACTTTTCCAAGCTTTTGCGATGTAATATCCTGTGCCCTGTTTCCCGGATCATCACCACTTCCTCCGTCACCTGTTGGAATATATAAATAACCATCAGGACCGAATGCAATGTCTCCACCATTATGATTTGAAAATGGCTGTGTGATACTAAGGATCATAAATTCGCTTAAACTGTTTCCAAGATTAGGATTCGCTGCATCAACACTAAATCTTGATATTCTTGTGTTGCCTGAGTTATTTGTGTAGTTTACATAAAAATATCCGTTGCTTGCATAATCCGGATGAAATGCTAAACCAAGCAAACCCTGTTCGCTGCCACCTGATCCTACTCTCGGATCTATATTCATAAATGTTGTTATTGTTCCGTCGGCATGTAATATTTTAATTATGCCTCCTCTTTCAACAATAAATAATCTTTCATCGCCGGCATTTCTAATTGCTACCGGCGAACTAAAGCCGGTGGCTACTGTTTGTAATTCAATTTGCGGCTGCGAAAACACTGTGTGTGTAATAAGGATCATTGAAATAGTAAACAATGATTTTCTCATACTTTGTTTTTTAAATGATGAAATAATAATTAAACAAAAAGATGTGTGCAGAAATGTGAATAGGAA
>JACMJP010000448.1 GCA_014380545.1 Chitinophagales bacterium
AAAAAGAGCTGCGTCTGTATAATGATCTTTTACGTTTCCTTTTAAATGACATGCAGGAATATAATCAGGCTGCAATAAAAATAATCCTTCTTCAATATCACTCACTGCAATAATACCTGAAGGAAAATAAGGATATACTCCCCATGCACCATTAAATCCTGAACCACCATAAGGTGAAGTATCATAATATCCTGTCTTAATTAAACAGGAGGGATCAGTAATATCTGTTATCGTAACACCATCCCTGTAATAAGAAGTAACAATAAAATCACCAACCACATATGTATTATGTGGAATTGAATTTGATCCTGGAATAGATTTAAACTGGTCCACTAATTTAATATCGGTAACATCAGAAACATCGTAAGCAGCTACAGATGCATTTGTAACTTCATCTGTTGTAAATAAATAACTTCCATCATCAGTTAAAGCAGTGTTATGTGTAAATACAGAAGGAGTACTTTGAGTCGCTAATAAAACAGGAGCTGTTTTACTTGTAATATCCCAAACAGAAAATTGACCCTCATATATATTTGCTGCCCATAATGTATCTCCTCTTAAAAAACCATCATGAATATACCAGTCATTCACTTCTCCTGCATACACAGGATCAAGCGGAGTTGTATTTGCATTTAAAATAAGATCGCCCCCACCCGCAAGATCAGAACCGAAAACATGCACAAAACCATATTCATCACAATTTACTGTGTGCGCAGAAGTAAGCCCTACCCCACCATCAGAAAAATTATAATTAATATCATCGGGTAATTCTGAAAGATCAATACATAATAACCCATCAGCAACACCTCCGCCCCCTTCTGTAACAACATAAGCATAATTACCCATTGTTTTTACTTCCCGCCAGCTACTGTTTGTTCCGTCAATGAAAAATAATTCATCAGGTGATGAAGGATTTGTTACATCTATGATCCTTGTTCCATAATATGTTCCGAGAATTACATACTCCTCTCCTGTCGGGCTTGTCCATCCCCAAAGATTTGAAAGATCTTCAGCATAATTAATTTTTCCGAGAAAGGAAATGTTTGATTGTGCTTGTGTGTAAGAAAACTGAGAGCAGAGAATAAAAAATATACAGGTACGTATCAATCGCATAAATTATTTTTTTTAATGAACAAATGTAAGGAGCATTTATTACTAAATTATTTTACTCCACCTGTAAAATAACTCGCCAATTTCAGACTATCTTTAGTATATATGTTAAATACTCAGCAAATTGGTGTATATTTGCACCGCATTGCTTTTTCTGTGTTTTGTTTTCAGAAATGTGTTCAGAAGAAAAAATTAGTGAAGTACAGGCAAAAGCACAATTAATCATCATAAGGCAGATAAAGTATTATAGAAGAACACTGCAGCATCAACAACCGTTGAATTTGTATCCTTAAGTTTTCCTTCCTTATAAAAAAAACATATTTATAATGTCATTCGACAAATTACAACTCATTGAGCCTGTACTTCAGGCTCTTAAACAGGAAGGGTATACCCAACCTACACCTATACAGGAACAAGCTATTCCTGTTATATTACAAGGTAAAGACCTGCTTGGCTGCGCCCAAACAGGCACAGGAAAAACAGCAGCATTTGCTATTCCTATTCTGCAATTATTAGCAGAACAAAAAAACAATCAATTTTCAAAAACAATCAGGGCATTGGTATTAACACCCACAAGAGAACTCGCCATTCAAATAAGTGAAAGTTTTTCTGCTTATGGAAAATATACCGGCCTAACGAATGCAGTAATTTTTGGAGGTGTTTCCCAGCACGGGCAAACACAGCAATTAAGAAAAGGTGTTGACATATTAATTGCAACACCCGGAAGATTATTAGATCTTATTTCACAGGGTTATGTACGCTTACAAACAATACAATTATTTGTTCTTGATGAAGCGGACCGTATGCTGGATATGGGATTTATTCATGATGTAAAAAAGATAGTTGCAAAATTGCCTGCAAAAAAACAAACATTATTTTTTTCAGCAACAATGCCGCCTGAAATTTCTGCCCTTGCAAATTCCTTATTAAATAAACCCGTTAAAGTTGCAGTAACTCCTGTTTCATCAACAGTGGATATAATTAAACAATCTGTTTATTTTGTTGGGAAAGAAAATAAAAGGAATTTATTAAAACATCTTCTTGAAGATGCATCAATAACAAGTGCATTAATTTTCAGCCGTACAAAACATGGCGCCGATAAAATAACATTCGATCTTAAAAAAGCGGGAATAAAAACGGAAGCCATTCACGGAAATAAATCGCAGAATGTAAGGCAAAGTGCATTAAATAATTTTAAATTAAAACGCACAAGAGTTTTAGTAGCAACAGATATTGCAGCAAGAGGAATTGATGTGGACGAACTGAGCCATGTAGTAAATTATGATATGCCGAATATTGCTGAAACATATGTTCACCGTATAGGAAGAACCGGCAGAGCAGGTGCAGGGGGTATTGCAATTTCTTTTTGTGATGCAGAAGAAAAAGCATATTTAAAAGATATACAGAAACTCACAGGAAAAATAATTCCGATAGTGCATGAACATCCTTATATTTTAAATGAACTTGCAAGTGCAAAACATTTTGAAGATCAAAAAATAAAATATAATGACCGCAAATACACAAGTTCACCAAAAACAAACAATGCCGGAAATAGTAACCGCAGAAGAACGAATAAAAGTTATAACCGGTTTGCTTAAAAAATACAGTAGTAAATATTAATAAAAAACCGGAAGCTTATATGAACTTCCGGTTTTTTTTAATGAAATGTATAACTGTACGGATAAAGATTCACACACAGCATAAAATTTACCTTGCGTTTTTCTTGTACTATGCATTTAATTCTCAACACTCTCAATATTTGCCTGAGTGGTTTATTTCATCTAAAATTGATAAATTATCGGAAATGAAACACTTCTTTCCTATCACCGTCCGCTTATTTTTTCTTACAGAAG
>JACMJP010000449.1 GCA_014380545.1 Chitinophagales bacterium
GGGGCAACCACAAACTATTGCACATGAGTTTACATCTATAAATAATTGATTTATTTCTGCAACAGTTAATAACCTGTCATAAAAAACAATATCATCAACACGACCAACATGACCAACACCTGCAGGCCAGCCGCCGCCAATCTGAACCGGATCTGATGGTGAACTTGTAACAACAGGTCCTGAAAAATTATAGATTAAAACATTATCAATATACAATGTCCATACTGAACCAATATTATCATACATCGCCACTAAATGGTGCCATCCCAGCCCGGGTGTTGTAGCATGAAAAGTAACAGGAGAAAAATTATATCCCTGGAAGGGTTTATTCAAATCATAAATACACAAATGATAATCGGAAGGAACAGGTGAGTTTGCAGTATTTGTTTTATTAAATAACATTTCCAAATCACTGATTGATCCAGTATATCCTCTGTACCACATACTGATTGAATAGTCTTCCCCTGCTGTTATATCAAAAAAATTACTTACCTGAATAGTCAAATAATCGGTTGCTGCTAATTGCAATGCACAGTTTGGATTTCCAAATCTGTCGGGGCATGGGAATGGCGCCCCTGTTGGGGTTACAGAAAATGCATTGGGAGACAAATCAGTTAAACTTCCGCCACCAAATGTGATGTATAACTGTTGCTGTACTGTTGGCACTTGTGCATTTGCAAATTGGAAAGAACAAATTAAAATAAAACAGAGCGCTATTTTTTGTAAATACTTTCTGTTGATGCAGCATGTAATTTTGTTTTTCATAATTTTTCTTATTTAACTAGTTAATTTAAAATTAATTTCTGTTTTTACTATCAGCCTGGTGAAATATTTTATTCCAGATCCGTACTTAATTTATATCTGCAAATCCTGTTATTTCCTTTATCAACAACGTATACAATTTCCCTTAAATAAGCCACACCTAGTGGGTCAATAAAATTAAAAGGTCCACTCCCTTCTCCACCAAAACTTGCAATTATTTGTTTTGTAATAGAAGAACCTGCAGGAGGATTTACACCTTCATATCCTTTTCTTGTAAACTGATATAATGAATCCGTTTCTGCATCCGTAACAAAAATATATCCTGTGAAATCAGGAGCTATATAAACATCGGTTGGATCAATAAAACGCTCCGGTTCATATAAAAAACGATCAGCTTTTGTATAGTCAAATGCAGTTAAAAATGCATTTTCACCATAACTTATTCCTGCCTCAACATCTATTGTTTGTGTTATCCATAAACATTTATATTCTGCTGAAGGATTAGTTAATGTGATGATAAACTCTGCTGAATTAGAAATTCCACTTAATGATTGTGGCGGTGCAGCAAATGTTGCGATGGCAGAAATATCCCATGCTGATCTTAAATTACTTGTGGTTGGTGATAATCCGTTTGCATAACCAACATTATTTCCTTCTGCATCAAAAAATAAAATATTGTTATCCGTTCTTGCAATTCCCGCAAGATCATTTCTGGGACCTCTTCTTGCAGCATATAAAGTATTATCACTTAAAGTTGATATACCTGTAAATTCTACTGCAATATCATCATCACCTCTGAAAGAAGTTATTGCTCTAGAAGCATCACAATACGGATGAATGATAGTGTCAATAATTTCTATATTACCTGTTGCAGTTCCTGTGAGGTGATAAATTGCTGCTACGTTTTCTGTTGTGCCATTTCCATCAACATCAAAATCAATTCTGCCTGCAACATAAGTATGCAGCCTTCTGTCTTGTGTTACGTCAGTTGCCCCCTGAATAAATATTGTACTATAAATTTTTCCTGTTTGATCTAAAATATTTAAGCCATTATCATCAATTACATATATCATTTCATCATAGCCGCAATAAATATCTCCTGGATTAATAAAGTCAGTCCAAAAAGGTAATATTGGTACATAGCCCACTTCTGATGGAATTAAATTCGGATCAATTGCACCTTCTTCAAAAATTTCATCAACGGTTTCATCTTCTTTTGTACCGAATAAAAAATTGCAACTATTCAAAAAGGCCATTGAAATAATTAAAATAATAATGCCTCCATCCTTTAAAACAAACCGCTTACTTTTTAATTTAATAACAACGCTCATTTAGTTTATAATTTTAAAAAACAAAAATTTAAATTCTTTTGAAATAATTCTATCTAAATAAAGTGGAAAAGCAGTATTGCTGGATGTAAAAAATTTTTATCAGCAATTTTCTGAAATCTTTTCTACCCTTCTTGCATGTCGTCCGCCTTCAAACTCAGTTGCAAGAAAAATCTCTATAAAGTGAATCGCCTCTTTTAAAGTGATAAATCTTGTTGGCAGGCAGATCACATTTGCATCATTATGCTGCCTTGAAAGGGCAGAAATATCATCCCGCCAAACTAATGCGGCTCTTATATTCTTATGTTTATTGGCAGTAATTGCTACTCCATTACCACTACCGCATAAAAGGATCCCAGCGTCACAGGTTTTTGATTCTATACTTATTGCAACAGGGTGAACAAAGTCCGGATAATCTACACTTTCTAAAGAAAATGTTCCAAAATCTTTTACTTCATGACCTATTTCAGTAAGATGTTTTATAATAGAATCTTTATGCGGAAACCCGGCATGATCGCAGCCAATTGCAATTTTTTGTTTCATACTACAAATTTATGAAAGATGAATTTAAGAAACGATGAATATCATATATGATTTATTTCGGAAATGGAGATGCGGTCACATTACCAATCTTCCTGTAATAATGGAAGGAACATCCTCATCGTAAATTCGTGAAATTATTATTAAACTAAAAATTACCAGTATGAAAAGAATTTATTTTGTTTTTGTAACCCTTTCAATCTTCTACTTTACATCGTGCCAGAATGATGTCTCTGACCCTGCTATGATGGAACAGGAAGTACTTGATGACACCCGGATTGCCAATACATTTATTATAAGTTTTACTTCTAATTATTTAACTCCTTTAAAAGAATTGAATTTAAAATTTGCTTCACGGGAAGAAAAGGGAGCATACGCTGAAAAATACAGGAATGAGATGATTGAAAAAATTAAAATTTTTCTTGACGAAAAAAATATTCAGGAAGAAAATGTGATTTATTATTATACAAGCACATTAACAGGATTTGCAGTACAATTAAGTGCTGATGCTGCTAATGCTTTAAGAAATGATAAACGTATTGCAAGTGTTGATGCAGATGCTGTTGTAAAAATTCCTACTTACACAGTTGAAAGTATTGAAGCAGGAAGCAGCAGGTCGCAAACAACGCCGTGCGGAATTTCCAATGCAGGGGGTTCTGCTGATGGCAGCGCAAAAACTAACTGGATTTGGATAATTGATAGTGGTGTTGATACGGATCACCCTGATTTAAATATAAATACTTCATCACCATATGCAAAATATTTTACGGGAGGATCTCTTGAAGATTGTTTAGGACATGGAACACATGTAGCAGGCACTGCTGCTGCAAAAGATAACGGGATTGGAGTTATTGGAGTAAGTGCAGGGGCAACTGTTGTTCCTGTAAGAATATTTGGTTGTGTCGGAACCACATCTACCAGTATGATAATTTCTGCAATGGATCATGTGGGGACATATGATGTAGCAGGTGATGTTTGTAATATGAGTTTAGGTGGATATGTTGGAACAACTTGTTCAACTTCTTACAGCGGAAAAACATCACTTGAAAATCTAAGTGCTGGAGGAACATTTGTTGTTGTAGCCGCAGGGAACGATGCAGGTAATGCAAAATATTATGCACCTGCCTGTATAAATGCTACAAATATTTGTACAGTTGCAAGTATGACCTGCGCAAAAACCTGGAGCAGTTTTTCAAATAAAGGAAAGCCACCGGTTGACTGGATCGCAACAGGAAGTAATGTTTATTCAACTTATTTAAGTGGCGGTTATGCTACAATGAGCGGAACAAGTATGGCAACTCCTACAGTCGCAGGAATTTGCCATGCAAGGGGAGGCTTGCCTGCTAGTGGTGGAACGGTACTTAAAGGTGGTGTTACATACAATATTGCAGTAAGATGATATTTTGATTAATAGTAAATTTTAATATTGAGGTGATAAATGGAAATTTATCACCTTTTTATTTTATTAATTTTACATGCGGTTTAAAATAAACACCAATATGAAAATTCATTTACTCCTTATTATTTTTTCAACTTTTGTTTTCATTTCACAGGCACAGGTTAATCTTGTTCCTAACCCCAGTTTTGAAGATTATATAGATTGCCCTTATGGGTTTGATGGTTTTTTTGGATCTGAGTCTACTTTTTATATTGTTGACCAATGGATGCGTCCAAGTTCAGGAACTTCAGATCTTTTTAATTCATGTGCATCAGTTGGTTCAGGAATGAATGTTCCGGATGCTTTTTTTGGATATAGATATGCGCATACAGGAGAAGGATATGCAGGAATGTACACAGTAATTTCAGGATACAGGGAATATATTCAAACCCGCCTTACTGATACACTTGAAGCAGGTAAATGTTATTATATCGAATATTGGGTTGCACCCGGGTTTAAAGTAGAATCAGGATACTATTATAACCTTACAACAGATGAATTCGGATTAAATATTTCTGATGAAAGATATTTTGATGAATTTGATTATGGTGTAATTGATATTGAAGCAAACCTTGAAAACCCTGAAGGATATTTTTTAACTGATACGGTAAATTGGAACAAGACAGGTGGATTTTATACAGCAGAAGGCGGTGAGGAATGGATCATCCTTGGTAATTTTAAAGATGATGGCGATACAGATCCAATTCTCATTGATTCAGCCTATGAAGATTTTGCTGCATTAAGTTATGGATATTTTTTCGTAGATGATGTTATGGTTACACCTGCTGATAGTGCGATATATATTAATGATACTTCTTTATGCAGTTTAACCTATACTATTTTAGGGCCTGTTGGCGGTGACTCTTATTTATGGAGCACAGGCGATACAACATTAAATATTACAGTAACTGAAACCGGTTTTTATTGGCTTGACATTTCTACTCCATGCGGGATACTTTCTGATACAGCATTTATTAATTTCGTTACAGTTGCTGAAGAATATATGTCAGAAGAAGTTGAAGTTTGTTCTACTTCATTTCCATATGAATTATCTGCACCTTCCGGATATTCTGAATGGTTGTGGGACAGTGGTGAAACAACAGAATCGATCACCGTCAATGAACCGGGAATTTATATTGTTACAAGTGCAGTTGAATGCGGAACCCTTACAGATACAATATATGTTACAACAACCTCATTGCCTTCCTTATTTATCGGAAATGATTCTTTAATTTGCGCTGATCAACCATGGAATATTCTATTAAGTGCTAATAATGAATTTTCAAGTTATGAATGGAATACAGGTGAAACAACACAATCAATAACAATTACGGGAGCTGGTATTTATTCTGTTAACGCATCTACGGCTTGTGGAACTGTATTAGATGAAATTGAATTTACTTCAAATCCGTTGGAAGGAATTGTTGTTGATCTTGGTAATGATATAGCTCTTTGCCCAAATTATTCAAACAATAGTGTAACATTTACTGCACCAGATGATCTTCCAACCTATTTCTGGAATACAGGAAGTACTGAACAATCAATAACTGTATCTGATCCCGGAACATATTGGGTTACTATAAATAATCCTTTGTGTAATGACATTGGTGATAGCGTTAGAGTTACAGTTTGTAATGATCTTTTTTTGCCGAATGCATTTTCTCCAAATAATGATGGAATAAATGATCTTTTATATTTAATAGGCCTGCTGCCAGAAAATTTAATTTCATTTACTGTTTATAATCGCTGGGGAGAAATTGTTTTCGAGACAAATGA
>JACMJP010000450.1 GCA_014380545.1 Chitinophagales bacterium
GCATAATGTTCCAGTAAAAAGCCAATAAAACGTTCATGAGTTCCTAATGGCGCCCGGTGAATAATTAAAGGAACTTCCGGCTGATTATTTTGATTGGTAAAAGACAACTTAAATTTGAGCCCCGAATTAAAATCTACCTGGTTGGTTGCTAAAGTAAATTCTCTTCCAATAACACTATATACCTGCACATCTATTTTAGGACCGTAAAAAGCAGCTTCATCTGCTACTTCTACATAAGGAATTTTTGAATCTATGAGAACTTTGCGCACCATGTCTTCGGTCTTTTTCCATAGCTCAGGATTATTTACATATTTAACGCCCAGCCTTTCAGGTGCATGAGTGGAAAACCGCATCACATATTTTTCTATGCCGAATATTCTGAAATAATTTAAATACATATCGTTAACAGCTTTGAACTCTGATTCAAATTGTTCTTCAGTGCAATAAATATGTGCATCATTCATATTTAATCCCCGTACTCTCATTAAACCGAATAAAGAGCCGCTTTCTTCATAGCGATAAACCATTCCGTATTCAGCATATCGTAAAGGAAGATCACGGTAACTTTTTGGTGTGGCGGAATATATTTTATGGTGATGCGGGCAATTCATTGCTTTTAAATAATATTTTGTTCCGTCAATCTCCATTGGAGGATACATGCTTTCTGCATAATAGGGTAAATGCCCGCTCGTGATATATAAATTTTCTTTTGCAATATGCGGAGTTTTTACTCTTAAATATCCTGCTTTATCTTCCTGCCGTTTTGCTAATTTTTCTAATTGTTCAATAATTGCTGCGCCATTTGGCATCCAAAGAATTAATCCCTGTCCGACATCATCATCCATTGTATAAATCTCAAGGTCTTTTCCTATTTTTCTATGATCTCTTTTTTTTGCCTCTTCAAGTAATAATAAAAAAGCGTCTAATTCGCTTTGTTTTGGAAATGTGATTCCGTAAATGCGGGTGAGCATTTTATTTTTTTCATTCCCTCTCCAGTAGGCACCTGCAATATTTAATAATTTAATTGCTTTGATATTGCTTGTATCCGGAATATGTGGTCCACGGCACAGATCAGTAAAATTACCCTGGCTATAAAATGTGATAGACCCATTAGCAAGATCATTTATTAATTCTAACTTATATTGATCTCCCTTCTCAGTAAAATATTTTATTGCGTCAGGTTTTGAAACATCTTTGCGTACATATGCAGAATTTTTTTTCGCAAACTCCTTCATCTTTTCCTCAATCTTCGGTAATTCTTCTGCAGTTAAAACTCTATCACCGAGATCAACATCATAATAAAATCCATTTTCTATTGGAGGGCCTATTCCGAGTTTAACTCCGGGATATAATGCTTCCAGAGCCTCAGCCATTACATGTGCTGAAGAATGCCAATAGGTAGATTTCCCGCTTGTGTCATCCCATGTCAATAATTTAATTGTTGCATCTGTATTGATGGGTCTTGAAGCATCCCATACTTCACCGTTAATTTCTGCACTCAAAACTTTTCTTGCCAGGCCCTCGCTAATTGATTTTGCAATTTCCATTGCAGATGTTCCTTCATTGTACTCCCTGATATTTCCATCCGGAAAGGTGATCTTTATCATTGTTGTTCCTGCTTTAATTTATTTAATTGTTCTTCAGCATCTGTATAATTCGGGTTTAAATTTAATGCTTGTTTATAAAACGAAATTGCTTCATCAGGTTTATTTAATTCTTCAGCACATAATCCTTTTCCAAAATATGCTTCCGGCTTTGCCGGATCTTGTTTGATAGCAAGATCAAACATGCGATATGCTTTTTCAATGGAATCTATACCGTAATAAATTGTGGCGAGGTTATACAGCGCATCAGCATCCTGAGGATTTCTGGTAATGATATTTTTATAATATTCAATTGCGTCGCCCAAATTTCCGTGGTCCTGCATAAATTTGGCTTTGGCATAAGCCGCTTCATTACTTGTATCATTTAAGGCAATTGCATTTTCAAAATATTTTACAGCAACAGGGTCTTTTCTATCTGCATACAATAAACCCAATTGCATATATGCATCATAATAATCAGGATTTGTTTCAACAGCAGTTTGAAAGCTTCTTATTGCCGCAAGTGTGTCGCCGGTTTCTTTTAATATTAGCCCACGATAAAAATATGCCTCGCTGTTTTGAATATCAATCTTTAAAATAGAATTTAATTTATCTAATGCTATTGTATGTTTTGGTGAGGGTAATAAGAAATAATCTATTGCGGCATCCATTAACACATCAATGTTGTTGGGATCATGTTTTAAAAATGTTTCTAAAACAAGAATAGATGAATCCGGATAATTCACTTCAAAATAACAATCAGCCAAACCGATAACAAATGTTTGATTTGTAGAATCTATATGATAGGCTTTTTTGTAATCAAGCAAGGCATATTTTAAATTGTTATTCACAAAATACTGGTCTGCCCGGTTGAAAATGAGTTGTGCATTATTGGGATCCAATCTTATTTGTTTTGATAATTCCTCAATTTCAGGGGTGAGTTTTTCTATCATACTAAGCGAACCTTCACTATTCGTTTTTTTATTTATTAATGAAACCACTTCATCCCTGAAAAAAAATATCCCCACTGCAATAGATAAAAGTAATATTGCAGAAATAATAGCAGCTTTTCCTTTTAATTGCATGCGGCAAAGGTAGCTGATTAAAGGTATTTTAATTGTAAAATTCTATATAATGGTCTGCTGTATTTAATTTTGCCTGCACTTAACAACAGACTTTAAAAATTGTGAAAATGAAAAAACTTATCAGCGGGACAATTTTAATTTTCGGAATACTTATGATCTCATGTTCATCTAAAAAAGACGACTCACAGGGTGAACAGTTATCAGAAGCAGATACAAATCAAAATGACAGCTTGCTCTACCCTGAAGAAAAACATTTAAAAAACATACAGCAATTAACTTTTGGGGGCGATAATGCAGAGGGATATTTCAGCTTTAATAATGAAATGATTTCTTTTCAGTATAGAAATAAAAGTAAAGGCCTGGAGTGCGATCAGATATATTATGGAAAATTACCTGCAGATAATTCACGGTTTGAATATAAATTAGTGAGCACAGGAAAAGGAAGAACAACATGCAGTTATTTTTTACCGGGGAATGATAAAGTACTTTTTGCAAGTACGCACAAACAGGTTGATACTTGTCTGACCGATCCTGACCGCAGCAAAGGGTATTTGTGGGGAGTTTATCCGAGTTACGAAATTTATGTGGCTGATCTTAGTGGAAATATTCTTCAACAATTAACAGATAATAAATTTTATGATGCTGAGGCAGTGGTTTCACCTAAAGGAGATAAAATTTTGTTTACAAGTAACAGAAGTGGTGATCTTGAATTATGGACGATGAATTTAGATGGCAATGAGCCAAAACAGATTACCAATGGATTAGGATATGATGGCGGCGCATTTTATTCGCCCGATGGAAGTAAGATTGTTTTTCGTGCAAGCAGACCGCAAACACCGGAAGAAGTAAAAGAATATATAGATCTTTTGAAAAAGGATTTTGTAAAACCAACTAAAATGGAATTATTTATTTGCAATGCGGATGGAACAGATTTAAAACAAATAACAAACCTGGGTGGAGCAAACTGGGCTCCATTTTTTCATCCTTCGGCGAATAAAATTATTTTTTCAAGTAATCACACTACGAAAAGAATACCTTTTAATTTATATATGATCAATTTGGATGGCAGTGGATTGGAACAAATTACTTTTGATAAAATTTTCGATTCATTCCCCATGTTTAGCTACAATGGCAAAAAATTAATTTTTGCAAGCAACAGAAATGCAGCGGCAGATCATGATACCAATTTATTTATTGCGGATTGGGTAGAGTAAGTTAATGTGCTGATTATCCAATTAGCTAATTAACCAATGAAAATGAAATGAATTATTTAATTAAAAATGCACTTATCGTAAACGAGGGAAAAACAATTCCCTCTGATATATTAATTAAAAACGAACGTATAGAAAGAATTGACCCTACTATTTCTGTAAATTACAAAATTGAAGAAATACAGGCTGAAGGTTTATATCTGATGCCGGGTATTATTGATGACCAGGTGCATTTCCGTGAGCCGGGACTAACATATAAAGAAGATATTTATCATGGAAGCAAAGCCGCAGTGGCAGGTGGTGTTACAAGTTTTATGGATATGCCGAATGTGAATCCTCCATCACTCACTCAACAATTATTGGAAGAACGTTATCAGCTTGCTACAAAAACATCCCTGGCAAATTTTTCTTTTTACATGGGCGTAAGTAATGATAATGCTGAAGAAGTTTTAAAAACAAACCCATCAAATGTTTGCGGAATAAAAATATTCATGGGTTCATCAACAGGGAATTTATTAGTGGATGATGAACATACACTCTCAAAAATTTTCCGAAATGCACCAACACTTATTGCTACACATTGTGAAGATGAACAAACAATAAGGAATAATCTTGAAAAGTTTAAAGCTGTATATGGTGATAATATTCCTGTTCAACTTCATCCAATGATCAGGAATGAAGAAGCATGTTTTAAATCATCATCTCATGCTGTTGAACTTGCAAAAAAACACGATACAAGATTGCATGTGTTGCATATAAGTACAAGAGATGAACTACCGTTGTTTTCAAATTCAATTCCATTGGAGCAAAAAAGAATAACAGCAGAAGTCTGTGTACACCATTTATATTTTGATGACCAGGATTATAAAGAACTCGGTTCAAAAATTAAATGGAACCCTGCAATAAAAAATGGAATTCATAAGCAGCAACTCATGCTTGCCTTGCTGGATGGAACCTTGGATGTTATCGCAACAGATCATGCTCCGCATACATGGGAAGAGAAACAAAAGCCTTATACAAGCTGCCCGAGTGGTGCACCCATGATACAGCATTCATTAAATATCATGTTGCATTTTTACAATGAAACCAGATATTTACCTGTAGGAAAAGGAATGACACTTGAAACTATTGCTGAAAAAATGAGCCACAATGTTGCCACCTGTTTTAAAATAAAAGATAGAGGTTTTATTAGAGAAGGATATTATGCGGATCTTTTTTTATTAGATCTACATAAAGAATTTATTGTCAGCAAAGAAAATATTTTATACAAGTGCGGATGGAGCCCTTTAGAAGGAAAAACATTTAAGGGAAAAGTTGTGAAAACTTTTGTGAATGGAAATGTAGTTTATGACAATGGCAATTTTAATGAAGATACGAGAGGACAAAGAATGTTATTCTATATCTGATCGTATTCTGTTTTATCACTATTCTTCTCTTCCTTACATAACCAATCTTCACCTAGATGTATGAATATTATTACAAATTATCTTCTTCGCCTTCCAACTTTGCAATTTCTACTTTGTTTGAATTATAAATATTTAGAAGAATAATAAACAGGCTTAGCATAAGTGGCCCATATAATATTCCCAGTATGCCGAATAAAGGTATGCCTATAACAACTCCTATAATAGTAATGAGTGGATGCGTATTGGCAATTTTTCTCCCTATCGCCATGCGAATAAAATTATCTATGCTTGTTACAATCAAATAACCATAAACAATAATTCCAACTCCGGCAACAGTATTTCCATTTGATAATTCGATAAGACCTGCGGGTATAAAAATAAGAGGGGCCCCAAACAGAGGCACCATAGATAAAAATATTCCAATTACTCCCCAAAAAATAGGATCCTGAATTCCAAATATTAAAAACCCAAGGCCTAACAAGCTTCCCTGTATGATGGCGATTAAACCCTGCCCTAAAATATTTGAATAGGTCATGTTACGCAACTCATTTCCCAGTTTAACTGAATTTGATTTTTTAAAGGGTAACTGATGTACGAGTCCATTTTCAAATTGCCTGAAGTTTTTCATAGTAAAGTATAAAGTAAAATACATCACTATTATCTGGATAAATGTGTTGGCGGCACCATTAACTATGGAACCTACAACATCTCCTGCGCCGGCTTTTAATTTTGCAATTGTTTCATTAATAAGATCGGGCTCATTTAATTTGTCTGTTGCAAACTGGTTA
>JACMJP010000451.1 GCA_014380545.1 Chitinophagales bacterium
GATTTACCGGAAGAACAAATGCAAATCTTGAATACAGCAAAATAATTAATAACTCAACCACATTTAAAAACCAGGTTTATTATTCAAAATACTATTTTGAATTGTATTCAAACTTCACATTTTTTTTAGAAGACAGCATTAATGGTGATGAAATAAAACAAAAAGAAACAAGAAATATTTACGGCTATAAAGGATCACTTACTAAAGAAAATTATTTTGAAAAAGGAATTTTATCGCAGGATTATGGAGTTGGTTTTCGCTACGACCAGGTGCTAGATGAAGAATTGTCACACACGATTGAAAGAGACATTACCCTGAATTATCTTGCTTTGGGAAATGTGTATGAATCAAACATATTCGGATATATAAGCGAAACTTTTTCTTTTAATAATAATTTTTCAATAAATGGAGCCATAAGGTTTGATTATTTTAATTTCGCTTATGATAACCTGCTTGATTCGCTTTATGATTATAAAAGTGTTGATGATCATATTCCTTCCTTCAAACTAAATTTTGATTATAAGATAAATGATAACACACTTGCATATTTATATACAGGAACGGGATTTCACAGTAATGATGCAAGAGTGGTCGTTCCGGTAAATGGTCTGGAAACTTTACCAATGGCTTATGGTGCTGACCTCGGTCTGCAATTTAAACCCTATAGTAAATTGATCCTCACTCCTGCTGTTTGGGTTTTATATCTTGAGCAGGAATTTGTATATGTTGGTGATGGCGCTGTAGTTGAACCAAGCGGAAAGACTTTGCGCAAAGGAATTGATCTTTCTGCAAGGTGGGAATTAACAAACTGGTTATTTTTTGATACAGATATAAATTTCACACAGGGTGAAGCGATAGATGAAGCTGAAGGAGAAAATTATATTCCGCTTGCTCCCGATTTTACTTCCATTGGTGGAATTACAATTAAGACACAAAAGGGTTTTAATGGCAGTTTCCGTTACCGTTATATGGATGACCGCCCGGCAAATGAAACAGGATCTGTAATTGCTGAAGGATATTTTGTAAATGATATTATTCTTGAGTACACTACAAAAAAATATTCAATAGGTGCAGAGATACAAAATTTATTTAATGTCCAATGGAACGAAGCACAATTTGATACTGAATCAAGATTATTTGGAGAAACAGAATCTGTAAGTGAATTACATTATACACCTGGTGTTCCTTTTTATGCAAAAGTGAATTTGAGTTATTTCTTTTAAGGAATGAATGATGAGTAATGAGCTTATAATAAATATTTAAATAAACCTTTGTTCATATAATATTGGAAATAAACCCTGTCTTTAATTAGACGGGGTTTTTAGTTTTTTTTGATTTAAAATATTACATTTGTTTACTATTACCTAAAACAACATGGTATGAAAACATTGCTCCTTTCAGTCACCATCCTTTTTTGCACACAATTATTTGCTGTAAAAGATATTGGTATTTCTCAAATCATCAGTCCTGAAGAAATATTCTATGTTACAGAGGATGCCTCTGTAGTTATTCGCATTGTCAATTATGGTGATGAAGATGCAAATGATTTTAATGTCTTCTATCAGGTGGAAGGAGGAACGCCTGCCGGTGAGTCTTTATTGACAACTTTATCTGCAGGTGATTCTATCGAGTTTACATTTTCAGCAACTACAGACCTGTCAGCTCTGGGATATTATTCAATTTGCACATGGTTATCTTATGCTGAGGATGAGAATTTATTCAATGATACTTTATGCACAGTAGTAAATGTAATTGCAGATATTGATGTTGGTGTATCTGCAATTATTTATCCCGGCGATACTGTTTATACTTATGAATTACTTGTTAATGCAAATATTGAAGTTGTAAATTATGGATATATGACTGCAGTTGATATTCCTGTATATTATCAAGTTGATGGAGGGCTTCTTATTACTGAATTCGTAGAGGATACTTTAGAGGCAGGTGATACCATTTTATTTACATTTTCCACACCGTATCCCTTTACAGAAGGCCTTCATGAGATATGCTGCTGGACAAATATGTATAGTGATTTATTTAATGATAATGATAGTTCTTGCAATTTCACCTATGCTATAGAGCTGCCAGACATAGGAGTATCTGCAATTGTAGCTCCTTTAAGCGGCACCGAACTTACGGCTACAGAAACTGTAACAGTTGAAGTTACAAATTATGGTTGGGAAGATATTGATGAGTTTAATATATTTTATCAGGTTGATGGTGGAACAATATTTTTTGATTCATATTTAGGTGTAGAAATAGAACCCGGAGAATCAACTAGTTTGAGCCTAATTACAGTATTTGATCTTTCTGAACCTATTGACCACTACATCTGCGCATGGACAGCTTTAGCTGATGATACTGATCTTTCTAATGATTCAACTTGTGAATGGTTATATTATTCAACTTTTCAAGACATCGGAGTCTCTGCTATTCTCACACCCGAAGTTGGTAGTACACTAACGGATGAAGAGATAGTTACAGTTACTGTAACACACTATGGTACTGCAGATGTAACAGATTTTACAGCGTACTATCAGGTAGATGGTGGAGTACCCATAACATTTACTTATATGGGAGATGTAATTAGTTCAAGCGAAGCTGTAGATATTGAATTTGCTGTTCCTGCGGATATGTCCGGTGCAGGCGATCATGTTATTTGCGCATGGACATTTCTGGTTACTGATGAAGTTCCATCCAACGATACTACTTGTTCATTTTATGTTTTCTTTACAGATCCTGATGTATTTGATGATGGAGAGAGAACAATTTGCGAAGCGGAAATATTGGATGCAGGTTATCCGGGCGCAACATATTTATGGAGCACAGGTGAAACAACACAAACTATTATTGTAACCATCAGCGGCTTGTATTGGGTAACATTAACGGATGCAACTGGTAATACTATTTCTGATACATTACTTGTTACTGTCGATGTTGAACCAATCGCCGATTTTACTTATATGGGAATTGATTCAATACTTTATTTTGAAAACTTATCTACTTCAGGTGCAGAATATTTATGGGACTTTGGTGATGGAATTACAAGTACTGAGGAAGATCCGGTGCATACTTATCTTGCATTAGGAACGTATACACTAACATTAATTGTAAGTAATACATGTGGTTCTGCAAGCATGACTACAATTGTCATATTCATTGATGACCCTTCATCAACGGAAAATATTGTTAAAGAAAATATCAATATTTATCCTAACCCAGCGTCAGATGAAATTGAAATAAATCTCAATGGAATAAATGATGCAAATGGAATAATACAATTTTATTCTGTGCATGGAGATCTGCTAAAGGAAATAAATATTATTGACTTGCGGGAAAAAATAACCTTGAAAGAATTTTCTTTAGGAATGTATTATGTCGTTTTACAACTGGAGAATAAACTTGTATTTGCAGATAAGCTACTTATCATAAAATAAAAAAAGCCTGCATCTATTAAAATGCAGACTTTGTGTGTGGTGGTTTTTGGTGCCGTGTGCGAAAATTGGTTTTAAGGAGGATGCCCAAAGTTGCTATTAAATACACCTGTTATGCAAACCAATTAAACACATAAGCAGTGGATTCTAAATGCCAATTCCTGCGTTATAATCCTTAAAAAGGGGTTTTCGCTTTCTTCAATTAAGCCCTAAACATCAGCATTTTCAGTACTCCTGATGTTTTCAGATTCAGATAATCATATTCCAAAAAATTCGTAATCTTGGGAGTCTAAGTGGAAATAATACCGTCATACTTTAACGAATGATCGCAACAGATACCACCTTCAGGCTTGTAAAGTCACTTACAAAAAGTGAAAAAAGGTATTTCCGCCTGTTTGCGTCCATTACCGAAGGAGAAAAAAACTATATGCGCATATTTGATGAAATGGATAAACAAAGTGTGTATGATGAAAAGAAAATAAAACTAAAATTCAAAGACAAAAAATTTGTAAATCATTTCACTTACGAAAAAAATTACCTGCAGCAAATGATCTTAAAAGCTTTGCGCAATTATAATACAGGCGAAGAATTAAATTATATACATGCACTGGCAGATATTGAGATACTCATGAAAAAAGCAATACCTGAAATTGCATTACCCATTCTCAAAAAATATAAACAGCGCACCATAGAACTTGAGAACCTTGCAGAATATCTTGTTTTTTCAAGAAGTGAAATGCGTTTTGCTGCAGCTATGCAACAAACAGATTGGTTTGCTGAATATGTAGAGTCCGGTTATAAAAAAGATGCTGAAATAATTGACCGCTGGAAATATTCTTTATTCATTATTACAAAATATAATGCATTAAACATTTTAAAGGGCAAATATAAATTTATAAAGAATAAAGAGTTTCTTAAGGAACTTGATAAAATGATGCGGGAACCCTTGTGGAACGACCTGTTTAATAAAGTAGGAGTAAAAGGAAAAATTGCCTGGTTTAATTTTTTTATTCTGTATAATACACTGCTTAAAGATTATAACACTGCATATAAATATACAAACGATCAGCTTGCATTTATAAAAGATAACAATTTGAGTATTGAAACCATTGGCTTCTTTAATTATCCCGCATTGCTCATTAGTAATATTCAAACATCCAGCATACTTGAAAAATATGAAGAAGTAAATGAAAGCTGTAAACAATTATATCAATTGCTGGAAGGAAAAGAATACGATAAGGTTCCGCAGATTCGCAACCAGTATATAACAACTTATTTTACAGCGCACATAAACAATCTTGCCTTATGGGGGAAATTTGAAAAGTGTATAACTTTTTATCAGGATAAAAAAGAAATTATATCAGCGTTAAAAAATTCAGCAGGCAATGAATTTATTATTTCAGTCAATTATTATCTTGCATTAAGTTATTTCGGTCTTGAACAATATGATAAAGCATTAGATTATATTAATCTTGTGCTGGAACATAAGAACTCTGAGCATTATGCCATTGAAACAGTGCCTGCCCAGGTATTATATGTTATGATACATCTGGAACTCGGCAACCGGGAGTTTATAATGAATTACCTGCGTACATTTAAAAGATATTTTTCAAAACAGCACATTGATATAAAAACCATTAATGCACTGGCAAAAATATTTAAAGAATATATCGCTGTACATCATGATAAAAAGAAATTACAGGCTGACGCAAAAAAATGGCTCAATACAATTCATGAGCTGCAAAAAGATAAGGACGAAAGAATTTTCCTGCGAAATATTATGATTGATAAATGGATAATGAAAGCAGTATCGAACTGATATCTTTAAAATTTATAATTCAAATAAGCTCCGAATAACATTCCTGCAGAAACCACATGCTCATCAAAATGCGCTTTAACAGGAAATGCTCCTGAAGCCCCAAGTACAAGATCATTATAATAGATCTCAGCGCCACACTTAGCCTGTAAAATATTTGCTGCAGTTCCCTCCTGCTCAAAAGTATATTTTGTATCCGCAAATATTTTATTGTATTCCATGCCGGCAAAAGGCGCCACAGCAAATTTCTTTGCGGAAATGCTTTTTGAAGCAAGAACAGAAGTTTGCATCCTGTCCCCGAAAGCATATTGTTCTTTATTCTTTGTATTTAAAATATAATTTCCCTGTGTCTGCAAACTCCATGTTTTATATTGCAAAGTATAAATAAAGCCTGCTGAAATATCATAACTTCCGGAGCCTGCAGATAAGGATACAGGAAAATCTTCAGAAAGATATGCTGATGCAAATTTGCCCGTTGGCAATTCAACTCCTGTTTGCAATGTAAGCTGATGCCGGTAATTTTTCATAAGGCTGTCCGCAGTGTTTAAAACAACAAATGAATTTACCAAAGAAATATCTCCTGCTCCATTTATTTTTTTATCACTTCCATTTTCTGCAGATGAAAAAGAATTTATTTTATAAGGAACAATTGCAGTTATCTGCCACCATGGATAAATTTTATAACCACCCCGCAGTGCAATTTCAGAATATATAGATTCAGAATTTATATTTAAATCTAATCCATCCGTTTGTTTAAAGAATTGCCTGTAATAAGTTATTCCAATAAAATTCTGCAGATATTGTGCATTTATTCCAAGAGTATTTCCTGATAAGGAGCAACCGCATGTATTACAGGAAAGCATTCTGCCTGAAACAACCAGTAACAGGAAGCATAAAAATAATTTCCCTTTCATCATTAAGGATTTACTGTGAATTGAATTTCACTTTCTATCTTATTTGCTTCATCATCATGATCCCATGTTGCAGCATACACTTTAAATTGTGAAATTTCTGAAACATCTAAATCAAAATGTTCATGCACCTCATAATATTCTGCAACATCTGCATGCTCATCTACAAAAAGTAATGTATCGCTTGTGGTCTCATTTAAAACAAGTACCTGCACATTTGCTATTTCTCCTCCTGTATTTACAAATGTTACTTCCACATGCAGTTCATCGCCGCTGTCAAAATCTTCCCCGTCTTCAGGTTCAATGATCGTTATTACAGCATCATAACCCCCTGGATTCATAGGCTCATTTTCGCAACCGTAAAAACAAATTATGAATGCAGCTATCGCCGATAAATATTTTTTCATTTTTTAAATAAATTAAATATTGTTAGAAAATAATTTTACTATTCTTTATTTCAGCAAAATATATTTTCCGGCGGAAGAAAAATTGAAGAGGTAAATATGAAAGTATAACTTACTTCTGAATAGTGATTTATTTTTTTATTTATCGAAGCAAACAAATGCGCATCCTTAAATCCGGGAAGTTCATGTGCTTCATAATTTTTCAGCGTCCGCATTTGTTTTTCTCCTGAATTATTGGCTGGTATATTCTCAAAGTCTTTTTTCAGTTCTTTGTTTAAATAACATTTGCCATAGCAATGCATATCAGGCTTGTTGTTATTCACACATAAATTTTCCGTAATAAAGGTCTTATGCAAATTATA
>JACMJP010000452.1 GCA_014380545.1 Chitinophagales bacterium
GCAGTGAAGTGAAAGCAAAAGCCCAATTATTCAGCAGTGGCATGGCAGCTATTTCCGCAGCCATTTTGAGTTGTATAAAGCCGGGGGAAAAAATTCTTGCGCAGCAATTATTATACGGAACCACAGATGAATTAATGAAAACCCAATTAAAGGAATTCGGAATAGAAGTAATACAAATGAATTTGCAGGATATTAAAGTTGTAGAAGATCATTTAAAGAAAGATAAAAAAATAAAATTATTATATATTGAATCGCCATCAAATCCAATTCTTGAAATTTTTGATATTGAAGTATTAACTTCGCTTGCAAAAAAATATAAATGCAAAACAATAGTTGATAACACTTTTGCAACACCTTATTTACAAAAACCCCTATTGCTTGGCGCAGATATTTCTGTTCATTCAACTACAAAATATTTAAACGGACATGGAACCGGAATGGGGGGAGTTGTAATTGGAACAGATAAGAAATTAATTAAAGAAGATGTTTGGAAAAAAGTAAAATTATTCGGAGGGAATTCTAATGCATGGGATGCATGGCTCATTTTAAATGGAATTAAGACTTTGGAACTGCGCATGCAGCGGCATTGCGAAAATGCAAAAAAGGTTGCGCTATATTTAAATGACCATGCTGCAGTATCAAAAGTAAATTATCCCGGGTTGAAAAATAGCCCTCATCATGGTTTGGCGAAAAAACAAATGCTGGATTTTGGTGGTATGGTGAGTTTTGAATTAAAGAATGGACTGAAAGCCGGAATAAAATTTATGAATAATGTAAAAGTTGGGAAACTCATTACATCACTCGGCACTGTTGATACAATTATGTTGCACCCTGCAAGTATGAGCCATGTAAGTGTTCCGAAAGAGCAAAGGCTTGAACATGGAATTACTGACGGACTTGTGCGCATGAGTGTGGGCATTGAAAATGCTGATGATATTCTGAATGATATAGAGCAGGCACTGGAAAATATATAAAGGATAAAATGCAAAGATATTTTTTAAAGAACCCTTGCCAAGTGGGTATCTCCCCTACAGGGGAGAATAAGAGGGGTGGAATTTTGAGAAGCCTCTATAACAACACAGCCCTGTTTTCGTTAATATTGTTAGTTGATACAATGAAAAAGATTTATTTATTATTCGCCTTATTATCTCTTATTATCCTTTCATGTGATGTAACCGAAAATATACAGGACGGGCAAACAGCATTTAATTTAAAAAAGTATGCACTTGCTGCAGAACTATTGCAAAAAGATTTTAATAAAGAACAATTGGGTGATCCGAAATCAAAGCTTGCATTTCAGATCGCACAGAGTTACCAATTTAATAATCAATTTGAAGAAGCTGCAAAATGGTACAACACAGCCATTGAATGGGAGTATGGAAGTGATGCAATTCTTGCTTACGCAAAAATGCTGAAGGCACAGGAAAAATATGCAGAGGCGATAAAACAATTTAATGCGTATGTAAAAGAAGAACCCTATCGCAAACCGGAAATAACAACTGAAATAAATATTTGTGAAGCCGCATTAAAGTGGATGGAAAATCAAAATGATGAATATGAAAAGGATACATACATTAAAAATATTACAACATTAAATTCATCAGCAGCAGATTTTAATCCTGTTCTTTATAAAAACAATATTATTTTATTTACTTCTTCAAGAACTGCAGCAACGGGTGATAAAAAAGATAGCTGGACAACAAATAAATATTATGATCTTTTTCAAACGACTTTAATTAATGAAAATAATTTTTCATCACCTGAGTTATTTATAGGAAATGCAAACAGTGAATTTAACGATGGTGCTGTAGCTTTTAGTGCTGATGGAAATGAAATGTTTTTTACAAGATGTGGAAGTGGCAACAGAAAAATTGATGATTACTGTGGTTTATATTATTCTTCTTACCAACCGGATGCCGGATGGAGTGAGACAATTGTTTTGCCATTTTTTGAAGACTCTATGAACATCGGTACACCATGTTTATCGCTTGATGGACAATATTTATATTTTGCTGCAGTGGATCCTGACGGTTACGGCGGAAGTGATCTGTATATCAGTAAAAGAATATTTGATGGTTGGGATGTACCGCAAAATCTTGGAACCACAATTAATACTGCAGGCAATGAAATATTTCCTTATTTCGGACCTGACGGAACATTTTATTTTTCAACTGATGGTCATCCCGGAATTGGTGGATTAGATATTTTTTCCGCAAAAATTATTAAAGGAAAATTTACGAAAGTTACCAATGTGCAGTATCCTATTAATTCGGGCGCTGATGATTTTGGGTTATTGATATTAAATAAAAAATTTGAAAATTCTGATACATTGGAAATAGGATATTTTTCAAGCGACAGGAAAGGGGGAGTTGGTGGCGATGATATTTATCAGTTTACAAAAACAAAAAAGAAATTGCGCCCTCCTGTGTTTGTTTTAAAAGGAAGAATAATGGCAAAAGTATATGAAGATTCAAATGACGTAAATAGTAATGTTGTTGATACAATTCCATTAATTAATTCAATTGCAACAATTGCAAATCCGCAAAGTGTTGATATTATGGTAAAATTTACTATGAAAGACAAACAGGAATTTTCTTATGTAATTGACCAGCTAAAAGAATATAAAGTAAGCGGAATTAAAGATGGATATTTTACCGGCTCAACAATAATTACTGCAAGAGACTTAAAAGGAAATCCGGGAGATACTGTGGAAATATATGCAGAAGTTGTGCTTGATAAAATTCCTGTTTCTACAGGGGAAATAGTGGGAGAAATAAGATTGAAAAATATTTATTACGATTATAATGATACAACATTGCGCCCGGAATCTTTTCCTGAACTGGATAAATTAGTAAATATGCTGAAAGAAAATGCGAACCTTGTAATTCAAATTAATTCACATACCGATGCACGGGGATCAGAAAAATATAATCAGAAATTATCACAAGGCC
>JACMJP010000453.1 GCA_014380545.1 Chitinophagales bacterium
GTTGTAATATCCCATGCATCATCGGCGTCAATATCTGCATCATCAATTCCGCCTGAGCCATCATTTAGCATATTCCACTGTAAGGCAAAAGAGCCATCATCAGGAATATTGCTGCGTCTCTCCAATGTATGATTGAATTGTGCTATCTCAACATATTGTATAGAATTTACTTTCTGTAAAATTTCCTGTGCATTATAAAGTGTTTCATCAAATTTGATGAGCCGGATATTTAATCGTTCAGATATTGGAGAAATACCTGAATAAAGAACATGCTTTAATTGTAATTCTTTTTCAAATGCCTGGATACTGGTTTTATATTTTAATTGAACAATTATTTCACCTGGTATCCTGTTGTTTTCCTGCGCATAAATTGAAGCAGAAAAATAAGAAACAATTAAAAGAATAAATATTGAACGAAGCATAATATATAATACCTGATAAAGTTACTGTTTTTTAAGATACGACTTTAATTTTTTATCCAGGTAGAAACACATACATCAGATATGATGCTGTCTGAAATGGTATAATTCCAGCGAATTGTGTCAGTGCCCGGTGTCATAATTCCATCTCCTAAAAATGTAATTGCAAAACGGGTGGTATCTAAAATTATTTTTTGATTATATCGCCCGTTTATTTCCAGAGTAAATAATGCTGAAAGACCAAAATTGCTGATGTTGCCAATAGTTATGGCTGTATTGCTGCAATCGCAATCCTGTACTAAGCCTGTATAATAATAATTACCCGTGGAGCAGGTATCGCTTGCGTTATAAGAAAGTGAATAATAATCTGAGGGCTTTAAAATAATATCAACTTCCCGTTCCGCAATTCCAATATTTCCAGCTTCATCTTCAGCCTGATAAGTTATAGTGTAAGTTCCATAATGATAAATATCTATGTTAGAGTCAATAATTACAAGCGAATCAAGATTGCAGGATTTATCATCCGCTATATCTCCTCCAGCATCAATATAGGGTTCACCAAAATAATGTGTGGTAGTATCATTATGCAATAAAATAATTGGGGCAATAATATCCGTTTTTGAGCAGGAGCCAAATAATATTGCAGATACATAAAGTACAACTATAATTTTTGTTGTTATCCTCATGGAGCAAAAATAAAAAAGCTTCCCGTCATATTCGGGAAGCTTCAGTATCTTAATTAAGATAACTTAATTAGTTCTGTGTAATTGATACATCATCACAACTAAATGTTGATGATCCGTCATCAAATGAATAAGACCAGTTCATATCAAATGAACCACTTGTTGAACCTTGTAATAATGTTCCTGTTGCATTACAAGTTGTACTTGGATCAGTAGCATCAGCACCATTAATTGTTAATACTTCATTCAGGTCACCTGAAATAGTGATTTCAAATTCTGTGTCCCCTGCAGTAAAATCTCCAAGATTGAATACTTTCAATGTTGTAGCATTCACCTTTTGAATTTCAATTTCATAAGAAGGAATTGAACCTGTGCAACTTTCAACTACGTCATAAAACCCTTCATAGTCATCTGCAGTTGCTCTAACCCAAACTTGTCTTTCATCTTCGCCAGTGTTACCAGCTTCATCAACTACAGAATATACTACGGTGTATTTACCAACCGCATTTGCATTTACATCTGTAGCATCTATTGTAATTGTTGTTGAAAGATCTCCGTCCTGTTCGTCTGTAGCCGTTGCTCCCAGTTCTGTGTACGTTCCGCCAAGATCAATAACTATTGGATTATCGCCTGTTATTGTTACAACCGGATCAGTAAGATCATCATCACCGCAACCTGTGATAACAAAAGCTAAACCTAAAGACAGGATTGCTGATTTTAAAATTAAATTTTTTCTTTTCATAATAGTAAACTGTTTTTTAATAAATTTTTGCAAAATTAAGGTATAATGTTTGAATAATGATACCTTTGTAGTCAAAGATTATTCCAAAAAAACTATTAAACAATTATGAATATGAAAATGAAAAGTTTATTTTTTATCCTTTGCCTTGGACTTTTGGTAGCAAGTTGTACCGATAAGAAGGCCGAAGAAGAAATGGCAAAAATGAAAAAAGACATGCAAATGGCTGACAGTATTTGTATAGCTGACAAACAAATGTTGATGGATTCAATTACTTCAATTCGGGCAACTTTAGATTCTTTAATGATGCCTAAAAATGCTACAAGCAGCAACACTTCAAAATCAGGAAGTACTAAAACAACTACAAAAGATGATGGCAAAAGTGTGAACGACAGGGGTGGTGTTAAGGATACAGATACTAAAAAAGATGTGAATGAAAGAGGTGGAGAAAAAGAAACTGACACTAAAAAAGATGTAAATAAAAGGGGCGGTGGTAAATAATAACTGTTGATCTTTTTTTTGAAAAACTAAAGCTTTCCGGACTAACGGAAAGCTTTAGTTTTTTTTGATAAGCTTTTCTGCAATAGTATGGATGTATTCAGTATCCCATTTAGCAGAAATATCTTTTAATAATAATATTTCATTTAATACATCATCCTGCCTTTTATATTCTTCGAGTGCTTCCCTGTATGGTAATTGGCTAAAAGAAACCATACTGTAAACAGGAATAAATTTATCAGGATAAATTTCTGCAACCTTTGCTGCAATTTTTTTCTTAATTTGAAAATCTGCATCGGCAACAAGATCCCGCATTTCAATGAAGTTTAATTTTGCAAGATCGGCAATTGCATCTGTATTTATTTTTCTTGATGTTTGATATGCTGGTAGAATTTTATTCCAGTCATGATTATGTTCATCAATTAAATTATTTAAAATGGAACAATCTTCAAAGCCGCAATTCATTCCCTGCCCGTAAAAGGGAATAATTGCATGGGCAGCATCACCAATTAAAAAGGAATTTCCATTTACCCAGGGAAAACATTTTACGGTTACCAGTGAGCCCGTAGGGTTACTAAAAAAATCATGCTCTAATGTTGGCATTAATTTTTTTGCATCTGGAAAATATGTTTTAAAAAAGTTATTCAAATCATTTTCATTTTTAATTGCATCAATTGAATTTTCTCCTTTTGTATAATGAAATAATGTGCAGGTAAAACTTCCGTCAAGGTTTGGCAAAGCGATGAGCATAAAACTTTTCCGGGGCCATATATGCAAAGCATTTTTTTCTAATTGAAAAGAATTATTATTTGTCGCAGGCATTGACAATTCTTTATAACTGTGTTCTTCATATTGCTGGCTGTAATTAAATTTATCTGTTTTCATCATGGTGTAACGCAATAATGAAAATGATCCATCGGCGCCAATAATTAAATCTGGTTGTAATTTATATGTTGTGTTGTCAATTGCATTTTCCATTAAAGCGTAAGTACCGTTTAAATCTGTTTCAACAATTCTTTGATTGAAATGAAATTGAATGCCTTCTTTTTCTGCTGCATTCATTAATTCAATATTTAATTGCCCTCTTGAAACTGAATTAATAAACTGGCCTTCTTTTCCATAAGGCTGATAATTTAATTTCCCATCTAAGACATGTATCATTCTTCCATGCATGGGTATTGCAAGTTTTCTTATTGCTGCTTCTAATCCAACACCTGCCAGGCCTTTCCATCCTCTATCACTAATTGCAAGGTTAATTGATCTTCCTGCAATTACGCCTGACTTGCGCATGTCGTCCCTGCGTTCATAAACAGCAACATCATATCCTTTCTTTTTTAAATAAATGCTGAGCAAGGAGCCAACAAGCCCCGCACCCATAATTGCTATTTTTTTTAGTTGCATAATTTTTTCTTTACATATCTATCACCTTCCCCGGATTTAAAATATTATTGGGATCAAATAATTTTTTTATCGCCCGGAATAAATTTAATTGTGTTTCATTGAATGCAATGGGCATATATTTTTTTTGCACGAAACCAATCCCGTGTTCTGCTGAAATTGTTCCGCCGAGTGAAACAACAAATTCAAAAATTTCTTTTATTGCAATGGGTAATTTTTCATTCCATATTTCATCACTCAAATCGCCTTTAATAATATTTACATGCAAGTTTCCATCACCTGCATGCCCGTAACACACACTTTTAAATCCGTAATTATTTCCGATTGTTTTTACACCTGCCAGTAATTTTGGTAATTCTGCCCGGGGCACTACGGTATCTTCTTCTTTATAAATTGAATTTGATTTTACTGCTTCACCCACTTTTCTGCGCATCTTCCACAGATCATTTTTTTGCCTTTCATTTTCTGCAAATAAAATTTCACCGCATTCATATTGTTCCCTCACCCCGGAAATTATTTCGCAATCATGCATCAGCATATCTAAATTATTTCCGTCCACTTCAACCAATAAAATTGCATTTGTATCATCAGAAATTGTAA
>JACMJP010000454.1 GCA_014380545.1 Chitinophagales bacterium
CATTATCCCGCAGAATACATGAGTGCTGTTCTCACACATAATCAAAGTAATATTGACAAAGTGAGTTTCTTTATGGATGAATGCAAGCGCATGGGCATTCCGGTTCTTGCACCAGATGTGAATGAAAGTGATTTCACCTTTGCGGTAAATGATAAAGGGCAGATCCGTTTCGGTTTAAACGCTATAAAAGGAGTTGGGGGAAATGCAGTAATTGAAATTATTCGTGAAAGAAAAAAAGCAGGTAATTATAAAACCATACATGAGCTGATGCGCAGGGTAAATCAAAAAAGTGTAAACAAAAAAACACTGGAAGGATTAGTTTTCGCAGGAGCATTAGATAGTTTTGGTTTACACAGGGCGCAATATTTTGCTACCGGAAAAAATGATGTTGCCAATGTAATTGAAACAGCAATACGTTATGGAAATAATTTTAATGATAATGTAAGCAGTGTTCAAAATTCTTTATTTGGCGATACAATTGCAATTGAAATTGCAGAACCAAAAATTCCTGATTGGCCACAATGGAATAATGTAGAGAAATTAAAAAAAGAACTGGAAGTTATCGGGATTTATTTAAGCGGACATCCGCTTGATGATTATAAAATTGAAGCGGAAGCATTTAAAACCTGTAATGTAACTGAGATTGATAAATTTCTTGACAGAGATATTCATGTAATAGGATATGTGAATTCATCACAAATAAAAACTTCAAAAACAGGAGAGAAATTTTGCATTTTTAATATTGAAGATTATGCAGGAGCAATTGAGTGTGCTGTCTTCGGCCAAAATTATTTGAAGTTTAAAAATTTTATTGACGAACCCGGACAGGTTTTATTTATAAAAGGAAAAGTACAGAAAAGTTATCGTGATCCTGAAAAAACGGAAATCAGGATAAATGATATTGAATTATTAAGTGAAGTGCGGTCAAGGAAAAAACTGAAAGCCGTTTTAAATATGCCGCTCGATAACATTCACAAAGATTTCCTTACCGAATTTAAAAGCATTCTCAAAGATCATCCGGGTAATGATTCTCTGTATATAAATGTTGGGCAGGAAGCGATGGAAGTGCATTTCCGTTCAAAGAATGGTATTGTACACATTGATAGCCCTGTGCTGAATATGTTGAGAAAATTCGGAGAAGTAAAGCTCTCTGTTCATTAAGAATTTTCTATGTTTGTTCCCAACAAATAGAAATGTTGGAACTTTGTTTCCACGAATATGTTTACTCAATTACTCAATAAAATAACTATTAATTATGGCAATGGAATTTACAGATGCAAACTTCAAAGAAGTTGTATTAGACAGCGAAAAGCTATCAATTGTTGACTTTTGGGCGGAATGGTGCGGTCCCTGCCGTATTGTTGGACCCATTATAGAAGAACTTGCAAAAGACTATGATGGCAAAGTGAATGTTGGCAAGGTGAATGTTGATTTTAATGCCCTTGTTTCGCAGCAATATGGGGTACGCAACATTCCTACAATTTTATTTATAAAGAACGGACAGGTTGTTGACAAACAAGTTGGAGCTGTTCCAAAAAGTGTATTGGAAGCGAAGCTGAAGCAACATATATAAAATGTTGTTAAGACAAAAAATTTTAAAAGCCTTCTTTCGTTTGAGAGAAGGCTTTTAGTTTTACATCATAAAACAAATAAACTTGGCATCACAATTAATTTCTATCCAGGACCTGCGCAGGGTTGAAAATTTAGAACTACTTGCAAAACAAGTGGTGGAAGGTTTTATTCTTGGTTTACATAAATCTCCGTTCCATGGATTTTCTGTTGAATTTGCTGAACACAGGATTTATAATGCCGGCGAAAGCACAAAACATATTGACTGGAAAGTGTATGGCAGAACAGATAAATTGTTTACAAAAAAATACGAAGAAGAAACAAATCTTCGCTGCCAGATTGTAATTGATGCATCTTCCTCTATGTATTTTCCTGAAGCACAAAAAGTTTCCTCCGGTTTACACATCAACAAACTGATCTTTTCGGCAGTATGCGCAAGTGCTATTATTCATTTACTGAAAACTCAAAGAGATGCTGCGGGTTTAACAATTTTCGCTGATGATATTTTATTGCATACAAAAGCTGCAAGTAACAATGTGCATCATAAATTATTGCAAACACAACTGGAAAATTTTATTGGCAAAACTTCCAGAAGTTTAAATACAGAAGCTGCCAAATGTTTGCATATCATCGCAGAAAATGTACATCGCAGAAGTTTGGTTATTTTATTCAGTGATATGTTTGAAGGAAATGAAAATACAGAAGAATTATTTTCAGCATTGCAACATTTAAAGCATAATAAGCATGAGGTAATTCTCTTTCATGTAACTGACAAAAAACATGAAGTAGAATTTGAATATGATAACCGCCCGTATATTTTTGTTGATATGGAAAGCGGAGAGAAAGTAAAAGTAAGAAGTAATGATGTAAAATCATTTTACACAGAACAAATGGAAAAATTTACAAAAGAATTAATACTCCGCTGTCATCAATATCAAATTGATTTTATTGAAGCAGATATGAATAAGCCTTTCAAAGAGGTGTTGTTACCATATTTGGTAAAACGTATGAAAATGAAATAAATCTCTCAATTTGAACTCTGAACACTTTATATTTCTTTGCCGTTACTAAGATTATGCAACTAAATTTTGTTAAATCCGGTAGTGGTGAGGCTCTCATTATTTTGCACGGCTTATTTGGAATGCTTGACAACTGGAAGTCTGTTTCAAAAGAATTAGAAAACTATTTTACTGTTTACTTAATTGATCAACGCAATCATGGGAAATCACCCCACACTCCAGAACATTCTTACAAATTAATGAGTGCAGATCTATTTGAATTCTTCACACACCAAAATATTTCATCAGCAAAAATTATCGGTCATTCAATGGGTGGAAAAACGGCTATGCAATTTGCTTTGGATCATCCATCGCTTATACAAAAATTAATCATAGTTGACATGGGAATTAAAAGATACAGTGGCGGACATGATAATATTTTCGATGCTCTTTTTTCTGTCGATCTTTCTAAAATTCATTATCGCTCAGATGCTGAAAAAATTTTATTGGATAAGATACCTGATTTCAGTACACGGCAATTTGTTTTAAAAAACATTACAAGAAATA
>JACMJP010000455.1 GCA_014380545.1 Chitinophagales bacterium
TCATCCAGCATGCGCTGCAAAGCATTATATAATGTTTGCATATTCACATCGGGTTCTGTTAAATAATCCAGATATGTTTGCATGGATAATTTTACATTTCCTGTCCGGTAATATAAATTGGCAAGCTCCTGGTTAAATGTACTGCCTTCCACTATTTCTTTTCCTCTCTTATAAGCTGCAATTGCAAATTCGGTTTCGTCAATTCCAAGAAATGCATTTGCAAGCTGCACTACCTGATTTCTGTTATCACCAATTTTTGAAATAGCTGTATTAAATACCCCTGTTTTTTTCTCTTCGTTATTCTGTTTTTTATAACTATTGCCCAGATCAACATATAAATTAAGATTGTCTGGTATCTTTTTTATTTGTTTACGCACAAGCTTTTCTACATCATCATATTCCTGCATGGTAAGCAAACAATTGTATAAATATTTATAATTGGTAAGATTTGAATTGTCCTGATAAAGTTTTTCATAAATATCCCTTGCTTTATCATACTCACCATTTTGCATATACTGCATTGCAAGTTTTACATCATCACCTGTTTGTGAAAATGAAACTGCTGATGAAGACAATAAGAAGAGTATGAAGAATAATTTTTTCATTTTTAATTTTATTTTATCAGGCTCCCACTACACAACCCTTACCCTAAAGGGAATCAGCCGCACATATTTTTTTTTATAGTTTTTTTATGTTTCTCAATAACGTAAAATTGCGAAGGAAGTTTTACAAATCAGATGCTTCAACTATATATGCATCTATTCATTAACAGAATTTAATTTTTTTTCTTTACCATTTCCCACTTAAATCTATTCAGTAGTATGACTGTTCCAAGTCCTGTTCCGATGCAATTGGCAACAATATCCAATATATCAAAACTCCGGGAAACAAGCGGGGTATCTTGTAATATTTCAATTGCAAGGCTATAAGAAATGCAAAGTACTGCAGTGATAATAATTGTTCGTGTGATGCCGTAATCCGGTCTACTTTTTCTGATTGTAAAAGCTACAGAAATTGTAAGGATGCAATATACAATGGCATGAGCAAGTTTATCAGATTCCCAGATGCTGATGGAAGGCAGGTCCACTGCCGGAATTACAGAAACGAAAAAAATAAATGCTGCCCAAATTATACTGAACCAAAACCAACCGCTACGCAATAATTTTCTTTCACTCATCTATGCAGATAACATTTCTGTATATTGATCAGCCGTCATCAACCCGTCAACCTCAGAAGTGTGTGTAATTTCCACTTTTATCATCCATCCTTTGCCATAAGGATCAGAATTAATACTCTCAGGTGCATTTTCGAGAAGGGGATTTATTTCTAAAATTTTTCCCGTGACAGGCATAAAAAGATCACTTACGGTTTTTACGGCTTCCACTGTACCGAAAATTTCTTCTTTTTTAATCGTTTCGCCTGCAGTCTGAATATCTACATACACAATATCGCCAAGTTCCCTTTGCGCAAAATCAGTAATACCAATAGTTGCAATATTTCCTTCTATTGAAATCCATTCATGGTCTTTCGTATACTTAACATTTTGAGGTACGTTCATCTTAAACAGTTTTACGGGGCGAAAATAAATGTTTTTTTAGGAGAAAAAAGCAGAAGGGAGAAATATTTGTTTAGATAATTACTCCGCCAAACTAAATCTCACTTTCACACCTGCATTTGTTGATGTAATTGGATACGATGTGGAAATTTTAGGAATTGTTTGCTGGCGGTCGAAATAGAGTTGTACATTAAATCTTTCATTCACAACATAATCAATTGTTGGAGAAATAGAAATTGTTGTTAATCCTCCTGTAGGTTCGTTGAGATCCTGGTATAAACGGAAATTAGATGTTTGATCATCTCTGAAACTCATATCAAAACGGCAGGTGAGATCATTTTCCAAGGTTGGTTTTTTACCGCCGAATTTAATTGGCAATGTAAATCCTGAAAATTTATATCCAAGCCCCACAGTAAATTCAGTAGAACGAATTTCTGTCAATTGATAGTCAATAAAACTCATAGTGAGTGTCCTTGATTTTTTAAAATCGAATTTTGTTGTAAGGCTGTTTGTAAATGTTGCATCAATTCCAAATAACGGAGAAAGAGATTCACTGATAATTACATTTGGTATTTCATATAGGGAAACAAAATTTCCTGATAAAGTATCTGTTACATGCGCATAAATAAAATAATTTCCATCAAAATCAAGATCTGTAACATAACTGTTTACACTTAATGTGGATGTATAGGCGCTGTTGAGTGTAATAGATGTAAATATTTTTTTGAGTGCGGGAATTTTATTTAATCCTGTGTAAGTGATGCGATAATTCGGTTTAGGAATTTGTTTGAACACATCAATCTCAACATTTTCTGCACTCTTGCCGGTGTATGCTGCAATAAAAGAAGGGATTAAAACATCCTGCATGTAAGGCCCGTAACCTTCCGCATAGTTCGGATTTAAGGAACTATCGAGCGGATTAAAAAACACTCCTTCAGAATACACATCATTTTCATCCTGGAAACGCTGTGATAATATTTCAGTATTTGATTCAAATTGTTTGAATGTAGCAGTTACTTCTGTTGTATTTAATTTATCAAACACTGTCCCTAATATTGAATAACTCATTGTTAAACTTCCGCCATCCACTCCATTTAAATGTTCAAACTCAGGGATGTCAATTGTATTTGTATTTTTAAAATATTCTGAATGATTTTCTGAATATGTTTTATTTACAGTAATATCAATTTTAAAATCAGGCAAAGGTTCTATGTTCGCCCTTATGTCAATATTTTGGGAATAATTTTGCAGGAACAATGCATTTAAAGAAGTTGCTGTACTCAGCCATCCCGAATCAGCAGCATTTTCCAGCCATTGTTGGGATGGTTGTGCACCTGTAATAAAATCCCAGCCCGGCGCAAGTGTATTTGTGTTTAACCCTATTACCTGTATTTTCGGCATAAAGCCGGGCAATGTTGTTCCGTAGTTTTCTGAATAATTAATTGTAATTCTTTTCAATGAAATTAATAAGCGAATAAAAAATCCTGCTGCTCCTGTTTGTGCAGGTTTGTCTTTTTTATCTGACACATCTTCTTCCGCTTCTTCATCACCTGTATCTTCTTCCCCTTTTTTCGATACATCTTTTACGCCGCTTTTTGTTTTAAAATTATTTGTATTGTAATCTTTCAGGAACTTAGATTTATTATACAGGTTGCGGAAATTTAATTCACCGTTCACAGTTTTTGATTGTGTGTTATTAATTGTATTTCCAAGTGTATCTAATAACCCCAATGAACCTGATATCCACCCATAGGTTGAATTATAGCTTGTTTTTAATGTTACCCAACTGAATATTGGAATTTTATTTATAGGCACATTATAGTTTACACTAAATGAGTGGCGATAATTAATTGTTCTTCCAAAATCTTGAATATTATTCCAGATAGTATCTTTTTCTTCCTGTGTATCTATTTTTCCGAAGGGCTCATCAATTCTTGAATTATTTGTTGCACTAAAATCAATCTTCATCGCTTTAAACGGTTCGAACTTTATTCCATAAAAACGATCCCAATTAAAATATTTATCATACGTAGGTTCAATTAATCCATCACCATAAATATCCCGCATTAGAGTTTCGGCAAACTGACGGTTTAATTCTGTGCGGAAAGAATAACTTGTTGGTGCGATATTAAAATTCACATCTCTTATTAATGCAAGCCATTTATATTTTTTATCAATCAGATCTTCAAACGGTAATATATATTTTGCTTTTTGAGAAAATGTATATCCAAGTGCGCCTTTATATCGCTGCAATTTATCATATTCTAAGGTTGGGTTGCTGTTATATTCTTCACTATATGCAAGTGTAAGATCAAAGTTCTCAATATTCCATGGTCTTGGAGTTGAACCTTTTCTATCTCTTTCAATACGAATGTTTGTAAAGTTGATTGATTTAACTGTGAAAAAATCAATTACGGATCTTTGATATTGAGCTGCACTGTCTGCACCATAAGTTTCAGTAATATCAGCAACTTTTTCTTTCAGGTCAACATCCAAATCATACGGATCAAATTCAGGGTTTGAAAATGACTGAGAGATACTTGCATATAATGGCAATCTGATTCCTAAACTTGCCGGAAAGAATTTACCAAGTTCTAAAGTTAATGCTGCAGCATATTGATAAAAATTATCCTGGTAACGTTCATCAATTTGTTGTTCCAGAGTTCCGAAACCGATTGAATGCATATTTCCTGATAAAGTTATATTACCAAGGTCAGCAAGTTTTGCATCTATTCTTGCCAATGCAGCCCACCCACCTCTTTGATCAATATCTGATAAGCGTAATTCATTCACCCAAACTTCTGCGCAATATGCATCACCGCCTCCCCCAATATCTTTTGGATTTGAAATTCCTATCATTACTTCTTCTACAAACCCGAGATCAGGATTTCCAACAATAGAATATGTAGCGCCGATATCTGCACTTCCCGCAATTGTAAACAATGTGAGCGGAGATACGCCTTCGGCATTTCTTATTTTCTTTACTTCAACCAATGAATCAAGCGGAATATCAATTAATGTTGCCCAGACTGCTTCACGATATGCAGCTTCGTCAACAAGAGATGGCAGTGTTGCAATTTCTGTTATATCGAGTGGAATAGTATATTCATAATAATTATTTGTGAAGTCAGAACCGAGGCGAATAAATATATTCAATTTTCCATCTGTTAATCCTGTTGATGTGCCGGGTAATTCTTCACCATGCACATTCATAATTAACCTTCCGTATTTTCTAAGATCAATATTTAATGTTTTAAAAATCGCTCTGGAATCTCCATCAGTTAATGCACATACCTGCATGCTTAATGACTGTTCATTTTGCTGGTAGGTAGATGTAGTTCCACCGCTGCCTATTGTTTGTTCTCTTTCAACACCCGGAGGTAAAACATAAGCAATAGGTACCCGTTCAGAATTTTCTTCAAAACTCACACTTGAAACATTAAAATCTGTTTCATCTTCATCATCACCCGGAATATATTCACCGGGATTTACTAAACTGAATTCATATCTTCTCCATTGATTGCGCACTAATTCCAATCTTGCAAAACGCATTACTACAGATTCATCAAAACCTGTCATGAACATTCTGATAAAACGAATTGATTTAAAATCCTGTATGCTTCCAACTTTTGCGTCAAATTCATTAACAGGAATTTTAAACTGATACCATTTTACATCATCTGTTTCATCATTTTCAAAAGTATGCGGAGCCACAACAACATCTGTAATAAATGGATTTGTTGCTTCCATTCCAGGTTCAAGTTTTAACCGGTATTGAAAATAAGATTCAGTTTCATTTAATGAATAATCTTTATTGAGGTCTTCTGTTTCAGGAAGATTTGTTGCTGAGGTAGGATATATTTCAGGTGATGATTCAGTTGTTGGTGAATTTCCCTGTGCATTATTATATTTATTATACCTGCTGAAAAGATCCGTTTCCTGGTTGTCATAATCTGTTCCCCTGTAATAATGATAATCATCACTTGATGGATCACCTTTTGCATTGATATATGCTTCTGATCCTGCTCCAAGAATGGCTGCAAGGTCAGATAAATATGTTGCAAAAAAAGAATTCTCCTGTGTGTTATTTAATCCGTCATATCCTTTATCCTGATTTTCTCTTGATGCAGGATCATTGTCAAACGCATTCGTGATTGGAAGCGTTCTCGGTACATATCCCCAATTTGTTTCATCAACATCATCTAATGTTCCGTCTTTCGGTAAACCATTTTCAAAAAATGTTCTTGAATCTTTTAATATATCTTCTGAAATATTTCCAAGATTAATATATAAGTATCCATCATCCGTAACCTGTGAGTCAAAAGGTCCACGATCATCAAATGGATCCATTACCCAAAATTCGAGGAACTCAATATTTGCTGCTTCAAAATCATTTGTTTCCAGGCTGCGCATAATTCCACCAAACCGTTCTTCAGGAAATAATAAACTTCCATCAGGATTTACATTTAGCGCATCATAATTATGCGGACCTCTTTGTGATGGATAATACGCAAGATCAAAAGTTGAAATGGTTGTAAAACCTGCAATTGCATTTTCTACCTGCGGAAATATTTCCTGTTCCTGTATTTCAATTAAATAGTGATTAGAAACATCGTTTGCAGTTAGGTGGTCAGGCCTTGCTGCATTATCGGGACGAAGAAATAATGGATCAATTGTGTACCATGCAATTTTCGAACGGTTCATTCCATATTCAAGGCTATCAAATAAATTTGCTTCGGGAAATAATACAGTTCCTGTTTCGCTTGTTGCACCCTGAGGTGTACTTGCAAGCACCCATGCGCTAAATGGAAATTTAAGATCATAAGCACTGCGGCTTCCTTCAAAATCATCTATATAAATTGTTGCTTCATCACCTTTACCAATTGCTTTCGAAACCCCGGGGATAAATTTTGCAACTTCACCTGAAAAAGAAATGGTACTCATTTCCTTTGTATCAAATAATGGTAATTTATCTAATGCTCTTGTCAACCATGGTGCCTCCTTGGTATAATTTATATCAAAGCCCAACATGGTGTTTGATATAGGATCATCACCATAATTTACTTTTTGTGTATATGGCCTTTCACTTAAATGTAAAACTGTTGCGCCTAGAGTGAAATTATCATTGATCCAGTAATCGAACCTGCTGCCAACTAAACTTTTTACCTGAAAACCATAAAATGCATTGTTCTCAAATGTTACATTAATAGGAACGCCTGAATTTAAAATTGACTCATTAATTATTTTTAATCTTCCGAGAGAATAATCAATTGTATAATCTACATTTTCCTGTAACACTTGTCCTCCGGCATTTACAATTACAGAACCTTTTGGTAAATTAAATGCACCCAGGTATATTTCTGAGCTTACACTTGATTTATAACTTCCTTTAATTACATACCTGTCGAATTGCGGAAATTGAAGAGCCACAGTTTTTGTTTCATCATATAATTCGTCATAAGCATATTTTTCAACTTCAATATCACTTCCAAAAACTTTTGGATCCCTTAAATGATCACCAAAGGGTTCCAGCACCGGAAAATAAACCCTTCCATTTGTTGTATTAATTGTAATACCATTAACAAAATCGAAAATACCATCGGGATACGGATCATTATTATTATTTAAACGATCAAGATTCATGAGCCTGATCAAGGGTGTACCATTTACGTTATCATTATTTGCGGGGATATATCTTTTTAATCCACCGCCCGGATCCTGATACAAAACATCTAATTGAAAATCTTCATTACTCACCTGAAAAGCGCCGAGAGAATAAACGTTTTTCATCATAAGATCCCATAAAGGAATTTCAGTATTTGCCGAAGTACTTTTCAGCATTTTCATGAATAACACATTTGTTGTATCAACTCCCGGAGGAAGATCACCGGAAAATTCACCAACCTGAAAATTTTGACCGAGATAAGTATATTCATAAGCAACAGCCAATACATCATCAGGCTGCAGTGATGTATTTACTGAAATAAAACCAAGCTGAGCATTATATGAGTAATCGTTGGTTTCTAATTTCCGCATGCGCACCTTTTCGAAATCCTGCTGCTGCGCTAATTCAAATGGTGGTGCCTGCAATGTTTGAATTACAGTATTTAATTGACGCACAGATTCATTAGCAGACAGATCAGGATAAAGTGTATTTGCATAATTACTGGGAAGCCCCCCGGGAGTTAAAATGGAAATACTCCCACCATTTGCAACACTCTGATACACTGAATCACCTTCACCAAGATCAGCAAATGCAACAATATCTCTTGTATTTTCTGTTTCTCCCGTTGTATTTGTAACCCAAACTTCCAGTCTTGTAATTGCAATGGGAGAATTTACAAAAGGTAAAGTGCTTAACCATTGTTCATAATTATTACGGAAATAATGCCCGAGAAAAAAGTGACGGTTCTCATCATATTCATCCGCAAAAATTTCAAATTCTCTTTTTTGTGCACCGCCTTCAATTTGTATACTTTGTGTTTGCGATTTTTGTTGAGATAAAATTGTAGTTACAGTTAAACGATTAAATTGCAATGCAGTTTTTATTCCGAATAAACTTTGTGTACCTGGAATTAAGGTTGTTGTTAATGGCAAGCTTACATTTCCTGCTTCTATTTTTTGTATGATCTCATCAGGAAAACCTGTGTATTCCAATTTCACCTGGTTTTCAAAATCAAATGTTGCGGATGTATTGTAATTAAATGTGAGTTTCATTTTTTCACCGATCTGCCCCAGCACATTTGCATTAATATCCATATTAAAATCAAATCCGCCCTGCTTTCTTTGATCTTCCGTTAATATCGGGTTTTGAATATTTTGAAAACTTCCGCCAAATGTTAATTCAATATTTCCCTGCGGGCGAATATCAACTGTGCTTCCACCAAATAAACGGTCTAATAATTCGCTACCTGTATAAAGTGATGGAATTGTTCCTTGCCCACCCAGCAGATCGGCACCTGAAGAACGCTCTACCCAATAATCTTCAAGGCTTTTTTCCAATTCTGCATCAAGATAATCTTCAAAAGAAATGTATTGTGGGTTTTTATAATACTCATCACCAATTTTTTCCATATACATATATTCTCCTGTTTCAGGATCATATATTAATGTATCATCAACTACAGATGGAAAAATATCAAAAGGATTTTCTGATGGATTAAAGTAATCGGAAGCATGCTCATCACTTAATGGATAATGCAGACAGGTATCACAACTATCACCAACTGCTGCAAAAAAGTTTGTATTTGAATTATCGGGATTTTGTAAATAATAAGAAGGGGAAATATTTGAACGGATTATGTTCGAACCAGAACGATCGCCAGACGATACCATAACCGCCAAACCCACCGCACCCACAAAAACCACCTGGGGAATAAATTTCACTCCTGCTGCCAAAACATTACTCGTTTAAAGATTTTTTAAAGCTGTTTTCACCAATTCTTCAACCGAACTGATATTGTTGTTTGATTTGACCGCCAAAGCTATTGCTTTTTCAGCGGACTGCCTGCTGAATCCCAGCATAGCTAAAGCACTTAACGCCTCCCCCTGCACTGTATTGTGTTGCCTGAAATTAGCACTATCGCCAGGTTGTATGATCTTACCAATCTTATCTTTTAATTCTAATACAATTTTTTTTGCCGTTTTCGGGCCAACGCCTTTTATTTTTTGAATAAGAATATCATTGTCTGTGAGAATTGCCTGCTCAAGGTCTTTCACACTTATGCTTGATAAGATGACTCTTGCAGTATTTGCACCAACACCGTTTACAGAAATAAGTAAAGTAAATAAACTTTTTTCCGCCTCATCAGCAAAACCATACAAAACAGGAATATGCGCTGTTCCATCTTCCCTTAAATAATAATAAGTGTACAACAAACCATTTTTTTCATTTTGAATTCTTGAATAAGTATTTAATGAAATATTTATTTGATAACCGATGCCGTTATTTTCGATTACAACATAAGCGGGATTTTTAATTATGAATTCACCTTTTATATATGAGATCATTTGTTGGAATAGTTGATTAAGTAAGCAAAGTTGATTGAGTTATTGGTTAATTGAGTTATTAGATTATATATGTTTGAATTTTTATTTAAATAATAAATTCTTCCTTCGAATCTTTATTTCTTTATACTTTTTGTTTGAGCATCCGTTACTGCAATAGCAACCATATTTACAATTTCTCTTACAGAACTTCCCAATTGCAAAATGTGCACGGATTTTTTCATGCCTAATAAAATTGGCCCGATTGCATAA